>CADBUA010000212.1 GCA_902797665.1 uncultured Lachnospiraceae bacterium
GACCAGGGGGGATTTCTGAGATCCTGGGTCGGATCATAGCCCCGCTCCTTTATCACGTCCTCCGCATTGTGGCAGAGCCCATAGGGCCCTGGGGAGAGCTCCAGATGGCCCCGCCCGGAGCTATAGGCCCGCAGCTCCTTCGCGTAGTTCCGGATTGTGGAGACCGGGGCGCTCCCGGTCAGGTGCGCCGACTGTCCGATTATCCTGGGGCTGTCCGCCTTTCCGGCCATCTTTTCGATGTCCGTCAAAGCCCTCCCCACGTTCTCCAGCGGCAGATCCAGGCTGAAGCGATAATAGGGCTCCAACAGCAGGCTCTCACACTGCATCAGCCCCTGCCGGAGGGCCCTCCTGCCGGCCTGGCGGAAGTCTCCCCCCACCGTATGCTTGATGTGGGACCGGCCTCCGAGGAGGGTGACCCTGACATCCGTAAGTTCCGCCCCGATGAGCACCCCCAGCTGCCGGTGGACCTTTAACATGGCTAGAATCAGGCGCTGGTAGTTCATCGCCAGCATCTCTGTCCGGCAGACAGAGTCATATACGATGCCGGATCCTCGCTCTCCCGGCTCCAGCTTCAGATGGACCTCCGCGTAGTGCCGGAGGGGTTCGAAATGGCCAACCCCCTCCACTGTGCTCTGGATGGTCTCCCGATAGACCACCTGGCCCTCCCCAAAATGCACCGGGATCTGATAGCGCTCAAGGCAGATCGCTTCCAGGATCTCCATCTGCACCTCACCCATGACGCGCACGTGGACCTTCCCGCTCCGGCTGTCATAGCTGGGGCTGATCTCAGGGATCTCTGCCGCGATCTCCGAGGCGATGGCAAAGAGCCTGAGAGAGTCGACCTCCTCCGGTCCGTAGAGATCGTAGGAGAGAACACTCTCAAGGGAGGGTTCCCGGCTTCTCCGAAATGCGCCGTAGGTCTGACCGATAAAGGTCTTCTGGGGCCCTGTGACCGCGATGACCTGACCGGCAAAAGCTTCCGGGACCTGCTCAAACTGCTCGCCTGAGTAGATTCGGATCTGGTTGACCTTCTCCGGTGGAGACTGCTTCGTTTCCTCGTCCTCCGTCTCTTCCCGTTCTTCCCGATCCTCCTGGCGCATGGCTGAACCGACCAGATCCTCCCTGGCCTTCAGAGAGCCCCCGAAAATCTTGAGAAAAGTCAGGCGGTTCCCTTTTTCGTCCCGGCTGATCTTATAACAGCTGGCGCCGAATTCCTCCGGGTAGTCTCTTTCCCTGAAAAAGAAATCGCAGCCGTCCAGAAATTCCTCCACGCCCTCCATCTTCAGGGCAGAGCCGAAAAAAACCGGAAAGAGAGCGCGGCTCTCAAAGAGATCCTGGAGCATCTCTCTCGAAAGGGTGCCGTTTTCGAGGTAGTTCTCCAGGGCATCCTCCCGGCACATGGCCGCGTTCTCCTGAAAATCCGGATCATCAAAAGCGGCACAGTGATCAGAGAGCTCAGACGAGAGGCTCTTGAGTATCTCCTCGCATCTCGCGCCAGGCTGATCCATCTTGTTGACAAAGATCAGGACCGGCAGGGAAAAGCTGGAGAGCAGGTTCCAGAGGGTCAGCGTGTGTCCGGTCACCCCGTCCCTGGCGGAGATGAGAAGGATGGCCACATCCGAGACATGGAGGGTCCGCTCGGTCTCAGCGGAGAAATCCACATGTCCGGGCGTATCCAGAAGGGTGACGCTCCGCCCCTTGAGGCTGATCTGGGCCATCTTGGAGAAGATCGTGATCCCCCGTTTTTTCTCCAGGGCCTGGGTATCCAGAAACGCGTCCCCGTGGTCCACACGGCCCACTTTTCGGATCGCGCCTGTGTGATAGAGAATGCTCTCCACAAGCGTCGTCTTTCCGGCGTCTACGTTTGCGAGCACTGCCGCGTTCAGAGCTCTCCCTTTCATCGTTTTGCCCTCAAATGCCCCAGAGAGGCTGTGCTTCTTCTAAAAGGCTATGCTTCTTCTAAGAGACTGAGCTCTTTTATGAGGCTCAGCCTTGCCTGCCGACCTTTCCTGCTTTTCCCGATCCGCGGGCCAAAAAGCTCAGTCATTCAGCTTCGCGCGTCTGCAAGCCCCAGAAGCTGAAAAGGCGCCCTGACGGAAACGGAACCTACACGATCGATGCGAGAGACGCGAATCCCCCGGTCTCTTCAGGATCTGCCAGTTGCCTCAGCGCTCTATGCCCGCTTCGAATTCTGACGCTCCCTCTTCTTTCTCTTTCCCCGCCCCTCATCAGAGAGATAGAAAAGACAGAGGGCGAGCAGCATGGCCAGAAGGAGGAGCCAGAGGGCAAAGAGGGATTCGGCCTCCCCGCCGACCAATGCCTGCCCCAGGGGGGTCACCAGGACCCAGCTTCCCAGATAGAAGGCCGGAATCAGCCCTGTCAGCGCCAGCTCCGCGTCCCGGTCAAGCCGGACGTCGTCGATGAGAATCAGCGCCGGAAAGATCGGCCCCTCCGCTGCCCCGCCGAGAAAGGCAAAGAGGTAGATCAGGTTCCCTGTGAGCATCCCAGCCCCGAGAAAGACCTGCTCTATGATGAGGCATCCCAGAAGGAGCAGGGTAGAGGAAGCATAGAGCGTGCGCGTATCTCCGGGAAGAAATCTCCATAAAAGGCATCCTAAGGCCCCGCCGGATGTCACCGCCAGAATCTCCCGAGGGAGAGATCCCCCGCGAAAGCCGGAAAGCACCCGATAGCTCTCCGGCCAGAGGCTGAGCCCCAGAAGAATCAGGGCTGAAAGCGCGGCCGCAGCGCAGGAGACCGTCACCCGGCGAAGGTACATGCCGATATAGTCCGTCCCGGAATCCTCCCCTGACAGCGCAATCTCCCGCCGGGCGTTCAGGCGTCGCATCTCCTCTCCCCGCCGCCATTTCCGAAGGGCTTCGGGAAATGATGTCCGTTTCAGCGCCATCCTGCGCAGAAAAAAGATCACCACCACCAGACAGATCTGGACAATCCCTATGGCCTGGCAGATCGTCCGCCAGGAAAGTCCTCTCCCGCTGAGCGAGGAGATCAGCAGAGCACCTGTGCCAATGCCGAGGAAGGTCCCTGTGAAGTAACCCTCCACCTTTTTCCTCCCCTCCGGAAAGACCAGGATGGTCAGCAGGGTCAGGGAGAAGCCGAATCCTGCGCCGAGCACCAGAACCCATACGCAGAGATGCCAGAAAAGCCGGGACAGGGAGATTCCGATGACGCCCAAAGCTTCCACCGAGAGACCGGCGGCCGCAAGGTCCAGAGAGGACAGTCTCGAGCGGATCCGCTCAGACAGGATGCAGGAGATGACCGCCCCCAGGGCGATCAGGGCCCTGAGCACCCCGACAAAGGCCGCTGCCACCGTCATCTTCTCACTGAGCTCTTCCCAGATCAGCGACAGGATACTGACCGGAAGTCCAAAGCCATAAAACGCCAGAAACACAATCCCGCTAAACGCTGCTGCCATCACGCTCCCCCTCTGTCTTATCCGCTCCCGCGGAGCTTCTCCGCCATCTCCGAAAGGCGTTTCAGCCGGTAGTGGATGCCGGACTTTCCCACATGTGGAACACTGGCATCAGACAGTTCCTGGTAGGATCCCTCCGGCAGAGAAAGCCTCAGGGAAGCTGCCTGACGGAGGCTCTCAGGCAGACTGTCAAAGTCAATCCGGCTCTTCAGAAACTCGATGTCCCCCACCTGCCTGACGGAGGAGGTCACGGTCTTCATCAGGTTGGCCGTCTCGCAGTTGACCTTGCGGTTGACTGCCCCCGCGATATCCCGGACCACGCGGGCGTTCTCCAGCTTCAGAAGGCTCCGGGCAGCCCCAAGGAATCCCAGGCAGTCCGAAATCTGCCCCCCTTCCTTGAGATAGACCACCAGGCGCTTGGCGCGCCTTACCGTCTTTCCATCGAAGCCAAGGGACCTCAGAAGGTCCACACAGAGATCCGCGTCCGCCTCCGTGGGGCAGACAATCTCGAGGTGATAGCTCCTCTGCGGGTCGCTGACCGAGCCAGAGGTCAGAAAGATGCCCCGAAGGCAGGCCTTCCTGCAACAGGATTTCTGGAGGAGGAAGCGGTCAATCGAAAGCTCCTGGAAGCTCTTTCGCCCCTTCAGGACTTCCTCCATGCGCATCGCCAGAAGCAGGACCTCCGCCTCCCCTGGATCTGTCAGAAGGATCGTTTCCCGTCCCTTCTCATCCTCCCGCCGGTCGACTGACTGCACATCCGTCTTTTTCAGACAAAGGACAAAAGCGTCCGCCAGCGCCCGGTTCTCGGTACGGATTCCGACCCCCTCCTGAAGAATCAGACCATTCTGGTGAAACAGAGCAGCCAGGAAAGCGATCCTGCAATGCCTGGCCCCATCCAGCTTGGTGGAGAGCTCCTCCTTGACTTCACATGAAAAAGACATCCGCTCACTCCCAGTCTCTCACTTCGTGATGTCCCGGTGAAGCAGAGCCACCGGATTATCACCTTTTCTCTCGAAGTACTCCGACAGACGGTTTGCCATGGTCACGGAACGGTGCTTCCCGCCGGTGCAGCCCACGGCAATGATCAGCTGCCTCTTCCCCTCACTCTTGTAGCGGGGAATCAGAAACTCCAGAAGATCCGCGGTCTTCCGGATGAAGATCTCCGCGCTCTCATCCTGGCAGACATAGTCCTGGACTTCCTTATCATTCCCGGTCCTGTGTTTCAGCTCCTCCTCGTAGAAGGGATTGGGCAGAAAGCGGACATCAAAGACCAGGTCCGCGTCTGAGGGGATCCCGTATTTATATCCGAAAGAGAGGAAGGACAAAAAGAGTCCCTCACTCTCCTGTTCCTCCCCAAAGAGACGGGCAACCTCCTCCTTCAGTTCCCGCGTCAGAAGCTCAGACGTGTCGATGACTACGTCCGCCCGCTGGCGGAGCGGTTCCAGGAGTTCTCTCTCCCGGAAGATCCCATTCTCGATCCGCCCCTGCCCCTGGAGCGGGTGGAGGCGCCTGGTGGTCTTGAAGCGCCGAACCAGGGTGCTCATCCGGCAGTCCAGAAAGAGCATCTCATAGGTATAGGGCTTGAGGACATCCAGAAGACGCTCCGCGGGATCCCCGTTCCGGTAGAGAGAGCGGGCGTCAAAGCCGATGGCAATCTTCGAATACCCCCGGGCCGGATCAGCAGCCAGTTCTCCCAGCCTGCCAATCAGTTCCAGCGGGAGGTTGTCGACACAGAAATAACCTTCATCTTCCAGAAACTTCAGAGCCGCCGTCTTCCCCGAACCGGAAATCCCGGTCACAATCACAATCCTCATCTGTCCCCTCCTGCTGCCTCTCTCTGATTCAGAAGCCAATCATCCGGACCTCCGGCTCCAGCAGAACGCCAGCGCTTTCCTGGACTTTCGCCTGGACCTCGAAGATCAGTGCCCGCACATCCTCCGCGGTCGCGTCCCCGGTGTTGACAATAAAGCCACAGTGCTTTACAGACACCTGGGCGCCTCCGATCGAAAGCCCCCTGAGACCGGCATCATCAATCAGTTTCCCGGCAAAGTAGCCCTCCGGCCGCTTAAAGGTCGATCCCGCGCTGGGCAGGTCCAGCGGCTGCTTCAGGCTTCTCTTTTCCCTGTATTCCTCCATCCGCGAAAGAATTGTCTCCTTCTCGGAAGCCTCGAGAGCCAGGGTGGCTGAAAGCACGATGTAGCCCCGGGTCTGAACCGCCGAAGTCCGGTAGCCGAACTCCATATCACTTCCGTCAAGTTCCTGAATCTCCCCCTCCGGGTCCAGAACCCGGACTTTGTCCGTGATGTCCTTCATCTCCCCGCCGTAGGCACCGGCATTCATAAACAGGGCCCCGCCCAGGGTCCCGGGGATCCCGGAGACCTCCTCCATGCCGGACAGACCTGCCTCCATGGCGCAGCGCGCCACGGAGGAGAGCATCGCTCCGGCTTCAGCCGTGATCTTTGTCCCATGGACCTCGATCTGCTTCATCCGCCTGAGAATCACGACCACCCCGCGGAAGCCCTCATCGGAGAAGAGAAGGTCCGACCCATTCCCGCAGACATAGTGGGGGATATCCCGCTCCCGAAGATAGTCCAGGATCCGGATCAGCTCTTCCTCCGTGCCCGGCATCAGCACCGCATCGGCCGGTCCCCCGATCCGGAAAGTCGTGTGAAGCTTCATGGGTTCCTCCAGAAGCACCGCGTCAGCGCCAGCGATGGCGGAAAGCGCATCGATATCCTCCTGCGTCAGGATATTTCCGCTGTTCTCCTTCGGGCTTTTCTTATGCTTCCGGGCTTCCAGAATAAAGGAGATCAAAGCCAGGAGAAGGCAGATTCCGGAGATGACCGCTCCCTCGGGCAGTCCCTCTGGTATGTATTTCATCTGAATCTCATGTTCTCCCGCCTGAAGCAGGACTCCGAGGAGGCAGGAGCCGATCTTTTCTGCCTTGACCTTCTCTCCATCCACCCTGACCTGCCAGCTCCTGTCATAGGGGATCGTCAGAAGGAGGACCCCCTCCTTCTCCGCCGTAATCTTCCCGCTGAGACGGTTTCCCTCCGCAGAGACATCCCGAAGCTGCTGCCGCTTCAACTGCTCTACCACCGCCTTCTCCAGCGCATCCGGGCAGGTGTAGACCATGGCCGTCTGCTCCGTCCCCTGGTTCAGGTCCGCTGTGAAGCTGGCGGAGTAGTTCCCGTCGCAGGAGGCAATCACATAGAGGTGATCTGTGAAGGTGGTATAGGTCTTTTTATATTCCGGTGTGGTCAGCCGGATCTCCGCGGCCCGGCTGGGCAGATAGACGTAGACCTGCTTGTTTTCCGGGATCCGGATGCCGTTCTCCTCCCCATCCTTCATGGTGATGTAACGGTCCAGGGTATAGATGGGCTCCTGGCCTGCAGCCAGGGCTACAAACTGGTTCTGAACATCAATGGGGGTGCCCTGCTCGATGTCCCAGTCAAGGATCTCAGGATTCACCATGAAACCGATCGCCAGGGCGTCCTCATTTCTGAAGATATCAAGGTTCCCGTCACCGGAGACTTTCTGAAACTGGTAAAGGGAGCTTCCCTTGCCGTTGGCGGAGAGGACATACCTGATGCCTAAGACATCATTCATCAGCTTGGTGAGCCCGTTGTAGCCGTTCTTGTTGGTCCGGGCTTCCATTCCGATCCGGTCGCAGAAGTTCGTGACGGATTCCATCATGGTGGAGTTGAACATGACCACCGCGTGGCCTCCACAGAACATGGTCACGTCCCGCATCCTCTGGGAATCCACCTCCGACCGGTACCAGGAAGGATCGTTCATCTCCTTTGTCAGGAGCTGATAGGACTTCTGGTCATTCAGATAGATCGAGCGCGTCACCGAGTCGTTGCAGCCGACGCCCCAGATAGCGGAAGCGCCCGCCTCAAAGATGCAGGCGGCCGAAAGAAGCCAGACCGCAGTGCTCTTTCTCATGTGAAAGAACCTGAGTGCCGACAGAAGAAGCATGTATCCGATCAGGAGAAGCAGCGTGATCCAGTAGACTGTCTCCGGGTAAGCCGCTCCGCTGTGATCCTTACCGGGCTGCGTGATATATGCCCAGATGGCGAAAGAGACGGGTATGGCGCCTGAGAGCACGATTTTCCATCCGGCATTCTCTTTCAGATGCCGCGCGGCATCGTAGGACATGGTCAGCAGCATCGCCACATAGAGGAAAGCGAAACGGTTGGGCAGACCATTCTGCTGGTGAAAGCCGTGCCAGCCGTAATTCAGGATGTTCAGCGAAAAACTGAGGAAAAGGAACGCGGTCACGATCAGGGACGCGATTTTCTCCCGGAGCCTGATCTTTTTATCCAGGACATAGAAAATCACCAGAATCAGGACCACAACTCCTGAGTAGGCATTCAGGCCCACCTGCGTATTACTGATATTGATCGGCTTGATCCCCGCAAAGTGCGTGAGGAGCATGTCGATGAAACTGTCATAGAACTTGACCTGGGATGGGAAGTGGTTGTTCTGCATGGCCTCTGAGGCTGTCAGCGACCTGTAGGCCGGGTAGAGGACCAGAGCCCCCAGACCGCCTGCCAGAAGCGAGTAGCAGACAAAACGGAGCGTCCGCATCAGAAAGAGCCTGAGCCCCATCCAGCTGGCCGCAATCTGGCACATGATGAAGTAGAGCACCGCGAAAATGCAGAGCATCCAGCCGATGTAGTAGTTGCACCACAAAGCATAGAAAAGTGACAGGACATACATCCTGCCATCCGAAAGGCCAGAGAGGCGCCGGTTGTCCCCGATCCCGCAGATTTTCTCGATCCCCCGCATGATCAGCGGCAGCATCGCGATGGAGTCCAGCCACATCAGGTTGAAATAGTAGCCAATCAGGAAGAAGCTCAGCGCGTACATGCTGCCGAAGGCCACAGGCAGGGCACCGGAGCTCTTATCCCGCTTGTGCAGGTACCAGGTGAAGGTCCCGCCCGCGAGGCCGATCCGAAGAAGGATCGACAGGTCCATGAAGTCGCACACGTTCGCCTTCGGAACCAGCACCATCAGGAAGTTCACAGGGCTTGCCAGGTAGTAGGCGTAGGTCGCCCAGAAGTTGTAGCCAAGCCCTGCCGAGAAGGAGTAGAGGAGCGAACTGTGTGTCCTCAGCTTCTCATGAAAATCCGTGTAAAAGGGCAGGTACTGGTGCAGGGAATCGATGATCAGGACTGTGCCGTCCCCGAATGGCCAGACCCCGATCATGATAAAGGCAATCAGGGTAAAGGTCAGAGGAAGGAAAAAACCCATCCAGAAATACCTTGCCCCGATCTTTGTTCTTTTTCCCTGCATCTTCATCCCCCGTATCTTCCTTTGTCTCTTCCAGTTCCGCCATGGGCCTGGATTCTGCCAGAATCAGCCTGCCAAAGCCCCGTCTCACGCTCTCACGCTATGCTTTCCGGGACAGGCACAGATTTGCCCAGCGAGAGTGAGTAGAGCCAGGCCTCCTTCACGTTCCGCCCCGTCAGTTCCCTGAGCGCGTGCCGGTAAAGAGAGAACTGCGTGTGATAGCGGCGCACCAGGGAAGCCTCCTCCCCCTCCCGGACTGAATCCGTCTTGTAATCGACGAGGACAATCTCCCCGTCCTCGATAAAATAGGCATCAATGATCCCCTGGATCAGGACCGTCTCTTCCCCGTCCCAGGCGGGATTCAGCTCATCCGCTTTCCGCCCGGTCACAAAAGGCTGCTCACGCCAGAGGAGGCCCTTCTCCGCCGCTCTGGCCATACGTCTGCACAGATTCGACTGTAAAAATCGAAAAATGCGTTCAGGCCTGATGATTTCTGCCTCTTCTTTTCGGATTTTATCACATTCTACCATGGTTTCCAACCAGTCAGAGACCATGGAAGAGCTGATTTCCAGCGTCAGGTCAATATCTGCCAGCACTGCGTGATAAAGCGTTCCGGCCATCGCCCCGGTCACAGCCCCCTTTCTGCCGTCTTCAAGAAGGAATTCCGGGATGATTTCCGTGTCTTTTCCGTGTTTCTTTAATAGTTCCTTAGATGCTTCACGCCCCTCTTCTGAAGTCTTTTCTTTCTGAATGGCCGGCATAGACCCCGGAACAGCCTCAGAGAGGGGCACCGCCTCCTCGAGGAGGGCCTGCCGCTCCATCTCCGCTTCGTAGGCAACCGCCTTGAGCTCTGAGACGGAGAGTTTTCCGGGCATCTCTCTGTGGGAGGGCCAGGGGTAAGAGGACTTGACAGTTTCTCTCAGAATCTCACGGACCCCTGGGTCATAGACAGTCTCAGGGTCCAGCGTCTCGCTTTCCTTTCTCAGCTCTTCCAGGGCTTCTTCCTGCTTTTCCGTCTCCTGAAGAAGGCTCTCCCCGCTATAGATCCGAAAAGATCCCGGCAGGTCAAAAGCCTCGGAAGAGAGATTCTCCATCCCCGCACTGATCTTCTCAAAGAAGTCCTGCCCGGAGCGGTGCCGGATCAGGGCTCCGAGAACCCACTCGATGGGGGCCGCCGCTCTGAAAAGATAGGAGAAGGGAAGCTTCAGATCCGGAGACATCAAAGCCGCCCCGGCCTTTTTTACAGCTCCCTCCAGGCTGTCCACCGTGCCTGAGAGGATGAGCTTCTCCTTGGCCCTGGTCATGGCCACATAGAGGACCCGGAGTTCCTCGCCCAGGTTCTCCCGGTATATCACGTCCGAGATCACGTTCCGGATCAGGCAGGGGGCCTTCAGACCCACGACAGGATCGACATAGTCAAGCCCCACCCCCAGACGCTCATCCATCACGATGCTTCTCTTCAGGTCAGACAGGTTGTGGCGCTTGCCAAGGCCTGCGACGAAGACCACAGGGAACTCCAGCCCCTTGGAGGCATGGATGGTCATGATCCTGACGGCCTGTTCCTCCCCCGTCTTTTCCGCCTCTCCGAAGTCCAGCTCCGCCATTTTCAGCTTTTCAATGTACTGAACAAAGTGAAAGAGTCCCCGGTAGGCGGTCTTCTCAAAGGCAATGGCCTTCTCCACCAGGCTGTCCAGGTTGGCCTTCTTCTGCTGCCCGCCCGGTGAGGAGAGCATCAGGGTATCATACCCCGTCTCATCGTAAACCCGCCAGAGAAGCTGATGGATCGGAAGGTCCGGGACAAGATCCCGGAGCTGACATGTCAGCTTCTGAAAGCGCTGTATCCGCTCCGCCAGGTCCCTGCCGGGCCCCGCGTCCTCCTCCCCGTGTCGGGCAAGGAAAGACTCCAGGGCCGTGTAGAGGTCTGTATCCCGGCTCTCCGCCCGTATGAGGGCGAGGTCTGCTGCCGTAAGCCCCCCGAAGGGGGAGAGCAGGGAGGATGCCAGAGGGATGTCCTGCCTGGGATTGTCCAGGACACGCAGATACGCCAGGATCGTTCTCACCTCGGCGGTCTGAAAATAACCCGTGCGGGAGCCTGAATAGCTGGGGATCCCCCGGGCTGTGAGGGCCCGGGAAAAGGCCTCCGAGAGGCCTTTGCTGCTCCGAAGAAGGATCACAATATCGGAAAGGCGCACCTTCCGGTAGGCCTTCCGTTCTCCGTCATAGATGAGCTCATGGCCGGCCATGGCCGCAATCCGCGCTGCCAGCGCCTCCGCCTCCAGGTTTCCCTGATCTGCCCGCTCCGCGCCCTCATCCTCCTCAGAATCCGGATCAAAAGCTTCCTCAGCGCCCGGATCGGGGCCTGTCGCTGTGCCAGGCTCCTTCTCCGGATCAGACGCTTCTGCTGCCTTCCGGGAGCTCTCACTGCCCTTCCCGCCCTCTTCCCCGGGCTCTTTTTCCTTCTCCGTAAGGATCAGTTCTGGCTCAAAGGGATGATCCCCCGCCTCCTCCGGGCAGGCTGGATAGACAGCGCCCGGATAGAGTGCCTCCGCCTCCCCGTAGTCGATGCCGCCGATCTCCTCCCGGCAGATCTGGCAGAAGATCAGATTGACGGCAGAGAGGACTTCCTCCCGGGATCTGAAGTTTTTTCCCAGGTCCACCCGGAGGTTTCCGCTCTCATTTTCCGTCAGGGGGTAAGTCCTGTACTTTTCCATGAAAATGTGGGGATCTGACATGCGGAAGCGGTAGATGCTCTGCTTGACATCCCCCACCATGAAGCGGTTGTGGACCCCTGTGCTCTCCCTGGAGACGCTCCAGAGCAAAAGCTCCTGGATCCGGTTGCTGTCCTGGTACTCGTCCATGAAGACTTCTGTGAAGTAGTTCTGGTATTCTCTTGCCGCCTCTGTCGGGATCATCTTCTCCCCATCCCGCCGGATCAGGACTTTCAGGGCCAGATGGCTGATGTCCGAAAAGTCCAGGACATTTCGCTCCTCCTTGGCTTCCCGGAACTTCTCCTCAAAACGGTCCGCCAGTTCCACCAGAACTTTCAGGGAGTCTCCGCAGCGGCGGACCGTCTCCGCCACCGCGTCCACGCTCTGGGAGAAAAAACGCTTTTTCAGATCGGAGACAGCATCTTTTGCCGCGTTTCGAAGGTTTTTGACCGCGTCCTGAAGCTCCGGATTCAGTGCTTCCTTCTCCTTCTTTGCCCGGTAAGCCGGAAGGGCTCCGAATGCGCAGGACGAGAAAGCCCTGACAAAGTCCCCGTAGGTTCGGCAGTGATTCAGTTTCTCAAAGAAGGCCCCGTCCTCCTCCAGGCGCTCAAGGTACTTCGCGGGGCCGCCCGGGAGGGCGGCGATCCGCCGTGCCTCCTGATTGGCACTGAGAAGATCCTGTACGGATCCGGAAGCGGAGAGCAGAAGCTCTTCCATGATCGGTCCCCGGTCCAGATCTCCCTCGTAGACTTTCAGGGCATCATGACGCCATTCTCTGGGATAGGGGGCAGAGTCTGAGTAGCTGAAAAAGTCCAGGATCAGCGCCTCCAGCGCTTCATCAGACCGGCCTGGCGCGTAGCTTTTGGAAAAATCAAGAAAGGCAGGATCGCCCTTCTCATAGGCCTCCTCCAGAACCTCCCCCAGCACTTCCGTCTGAAGGAGCTTCATCTCTCCCTCATCGGCAACGCGGAAAGAGGGGTCCAGGTCGATCTCTCCGAAATGGTCCCGCACCACCGAAAGGCAGAACTGATCGATCGTGTGGATATGGTCGCTGTGGATCAGCGCCATCTGCTTTCTGGCCGCCGGGTCGTCCGGATTCTCCTCCAGTCTCCCCTTGACAGCTTCAAAGATCCGCTGCCGCAGCTGCGCTGTGGCAGCCCGGGTGAAGGTCACCACCAGCAGGGTATCGAGATCTACGGGTCTGTCCCGATCCAGAAGCTCCCGGAGAATTCTCTCTACCAGGACCGCTGTCTTGCCGCTCCCGGCGGCAGCCGAGACCAGGAGGTTCTGTCCCCGGTCCTCGATGACCTTCAACTGTTCCGCTGTCCACTTTTCCGCCATCTCTCTCCTCCCGAAAGCACCCTCTCATCGGCCGGGGCATCCATTCCATGCAGGCAGGAGCCTCAGCCCGGCAAAATGCCCCAAAGCGCCTGCATCCAGGCAGGCAGCATCGCTTTATCGCTTTATCGCTTTATGCCTTTGGCGCATTTCAGGACGCCGCGATCCTGCCCCGCTCCCCTATGCCTTGTCGATCTCAATGTCCAGCTCCGCGCCGGGGGACAGCTCCCCCAGCTTCCCTGTCAGATAGCCCAGGACCTCCTCGTCTGTCATCGGATAGCTGTAGGGAAGCACCACATCGAACATGATCTTCAGGCCCCTGCTTCTGCGGATGGTGCGAAAATCATGGAACTTCAGATCCCCCTCCATGCCCTCGATCAGTCTGCTGACCTCTCTGTAAAGACGGATGGTCTCCGGGTCCTCCAGGTCCACCGGGTCCACGTGAATCACCGCCTCTGCGCCAACGCGCTCCCTGAGGCGGTGCTCAATCTCATCCACCAGGGTGTGTGTCTCCATCAGAGATCCATCGGAGGGCACGACCACATGAAGGGAGATCATGGTATGCCCGGGTCCGTAATCATGGACGACCAGATCATGCATGCCCAGGATCCCCCGGTCCTGATAGCCAAGCACGGTCTCCCGGACCCTGTCGACAAAGTCCGCGTCGGGTTCATGGCCAAGAAGGGGGTTGGCGGTCTCTATCAGGGACTGGATTCCTGAGAACATGATATAGACCGAGCCTCCGAGGCCGAACCAGCCGTCCAGCAAAAGCGGGGTGCAGATGTGAATCACGGACGCAGTCAGGACAGCCAGGGTTGAGAAGCAGTCGCTTCTCGAGTCCGCAGCGGCCGCCTCCAGGGCTGACGAATGGATCCATTGCCCGATCCTGTGGTTGTAATGGTACATGTACAGCTTGACCAGAATCGAAATCAGCAGGATTCCCAGCGTCAGGAAACTGACATTTATCTCCTTCGGATGCATAATCCGGGAGATGGACTCCCGGAAGAGATCAAAGCCCATCATCAGGATCAGGACCGAGATCAGAAGACCTGACAGGTACTCAATCCTGGCATGCCCGAAGGGGTGCTCCTGGTCCGGCTTCTGGGCGGCCAGATGGAAGCTGATGAGGGAGATGACGGAGCTCGCCGCGTCCGAGATGTTGTTGACCGCATCCGCGACAACGGCAAGGGAGCCGCTCATGAGACCGGCAAAGAGCTTCAGCGCAGCCAGAGAAAAGTTCAGGAAAATCCCGGCTTTGGCTGAGAGTCTGCCCCAGGAATTGCGAACATCCATCTCCTCCACCGCATCCGCGTTTTTGATCAACTGTCTGCCGATCCAGCTCAGCATGTACCTTCCTCCTATTTCACTTCATGGTAGAAATCGATTCGGCTGTCAAAGGGGCAGGTTTCCCGATAGGGGCAGAGCTGACATTCCGCTTTTCCTTTGATCCTTGCCGGATAAGGAGCGATCTGTCCGCTGTAGATGGCCTCCCCGATCCGGGACATCCGGAAGCGGGTCTTCTCTGTCATTTCCAGAAAGTCCCCTGTGCTGGCGGTCTTCGGCCTGGAGGAGGGCGTCCCGTCTTTTTTGATCCTGACCGGCACGTAACGGTCTGCCTTTGTCAGATCGCGGGACATGCGCCGGAGGACCGCCTCGTCTCGGTTCACCAGGCCAAGCAGACGCATCTCCTTCAGGCGGTCATCCTCCATGGAGAGAAGCGCCGCCTGCTCGCTTCCGGAGGCCATGAGCGGGCCTTCCCTCGAAATCAGAGGGTCCTGCAGGCGGTAGTAGAGAATCCCGGCGGAGACCGGAGTTCTGCCTGGGTGGAGGGTGGCCTCCATCTGCAGAGCCGCGTCCAGGTACACCGGAAGCTGCATCTGAATCCCCGCCTCGCAGAGCGCTTCATCGAAGGCCTGCCGGCCGGTCTTGTAGTCCACAATGGACACATAGATCTTCCCGCTGCCTGGGTCCTCGCTGACATCGATCCGGTCAATCCGTCCGGACAGGCGCATATAGTCCGCCTGACCCAGGTCTACCTTGACCGCGTTTCCGCCGTATCCTGTGTCAAACTTCACTTCAAAGGCCTCAGGCTCGAAGGAGCCCGCGGAGATCTGCTTTCGAATCGCCCAGAGGGAACGGTCCAGGATGTCCTGCATCCGCGTCTTCACAGCCCGGCTTCGGGCTGTTGCCTCAAAGAGCAGGGGATTATTCTCAGAGAGTGAAGTCTCCATGGCCCAGCCGGACCAGGCCTTCTCCACATCCTCCGGGAGATTTTCCCATTTGAAGGCCCC
>CADBUA010000213.1 GCA_902797665.1 uncultured Lachnospiraceae bacterium
CAGAACAGTTCAAGGGGTTTTCGATCCTTGCCAAAAAGCTGGAAAGCGATGCAGAAGGTGTCCCTCAGAGCGTTTACCTCCAGCATAAGATCGCCATCGGTAAGGGTGTAGACACTTCTGATATGCTCTTCCATCCCGCCCCAGTCGACCTTTCCAACATAACTGATGGTGTAGTTGTCCCTTGGATCACTCCTGAAAGTACTGTTCCTGGATGCGAACTTCCTTTTCGCTTTCAGATCCGGCTGCGCGTCAATCCCTCTGTGCACTTTCTCGAGTTTCTTAAATCTCTCAAAGCTCAGTTCAGGCTGATTCTGCGAGATGACAGCGCCTCTCGTACGCATGTTGAGCTTCTCAACTGATTCGCCCATCATGCTCCATTCGTACCTCACATGAATAAAGCGGACATAATCACGGTAAGAATCATCTGCGCCGATATCTCTCCGATAATCATCCGCGATCCTTCCTGAAAGATGGGTTCCTTCCTTTTCCCTGAACAGTCCGGCAACCACCTTAACCATGATTGCTGACAGAATCGTATTCGGGCTTCCGTCGATCCTGGCCGCATACTCCATGAAATCTTTCAGAGGTATCTCGACCTCGTAATAATAATTGTCCCTGGCAAACGGATTGAGCAGAAACTTCAGGGTTCTGCCCAGAGCCAGATTGCTGTCGCCGCCCTTATACCTCGAGATTGGCTCATCATCAGGCAGACTGTCCGCATCAGGAAAGAACAGCTCAGCATCAGAGACAGGAGTCCCGGGCAGCTTGATGTCCTTCGGCAGATCAAGCGGACCATACTTTTTGGTCATATACTGATACAGCGTCGTCTTGATCCAGAAAAGCGCACCGAAGGCCCCGCACAGAGAATGAGAAAAGCTGAACCAGATGCAGTTGTCTCTGTAGGTAATCGCGAACAGGTGCCCGTTCACCTCAGAGCTTCCCAATGTCAGCCTTTCATCCTTTTCCGGCAGAACTGCAATCGCTTTCTCATTATGTTCCAGGATATAATTCTGTTTTTCATCCAGCCCAATCTTCACGCTGAAATAAGGCAGTCTGCTGATCGCCTCCTCAGCCGCTTCCTCTAAAAGCGGCGCTTCAACCGGTGCGTCAAGGCAGAGCTTGATCCTTACAGTGAACGGAAGCTTCTCCATATACTCATACAACAGATAGACATCCGGGTTGTTGCTCATCTTGGTATCCTTTCTCAGAACACGGAATTCATTTTTCTGGTATCTCTCAAGCATAACGCAAATTTATAGTGGCATTTCTACTGTGTGCATTATTTATAAAGGCATGTCCTACCATATCAAGTCGAATAGAATTGTCTGCTGAAATCTAATCTTTCTCCTATGTATGTTTAAAGCCTATTATAGCGTAGTAAGAAGCCTTCATCAACAACTCCGACAGCGTGGAAAGCATAGGCTTTCATCGCTTGGTAAAGATTTTCTTTTTGCAATTATATCGTTGGTAAATGTCGATACATAAAACGCAGTTCTGTGAAAGCTGTTCACCTGGATGTGTTCAAGCAGAGAAGGAAAAACCCTTGCAAGTGGAAACAGCGATCAGCGCCGCCGGCAGAAGAATCGGAGGCATCTCTGGAGGAGAGAGGATAAGCAGAAAAGAAGAGATGGGCTGCCGCCAGGAAGGCCACACGGACACAGCTGGAAGAGGAAGAAGAATCGGAGATGTCCAGGTACGAGGCCGGGTGCAGGCTCTTACGCCCGCATTGAAAGTGCGCCCGGCCTTTGCTTTTGAACTGTATGACCTCGCCTGGCGCGCTTGCTGCGCAAAGCGGACAGCTATACTGGAGACAGTCAGGATTTGCCTGAGGAGAATCGTTGTTGCCTCTGCGTATACTGCGGCCCCGGATGATAGGCAGCACATTCTCCTGGCCGCGAGTATACAGAAAATCTTCCTGGCCGTGAGCATAATACTCAGAACGAGACCTGTGGACAGCTCCACAGGTCTCGTTTCTATACTCCAAAAGAATTACGATGTGATAGATCGAATCGCACGCTCGAAGGGGCTGAACCCTGAGCAGTTCCATGCGTTGGAAAACTGCCGCAGCAAAACGATGCTTTCGTTTAAGAATCGCATGGTGAATGCTTGTTTAATGATAGAAGTGGATTATTCTATTCGAATGCAGCGTCGCGCTCCAAACCAGTTGCAGGGATAGCCGATCACTTTTTTGAAGGATCAAAAAGAAGGAATTTGAGTCCTCCTGCCACCGTTTCCAATTCATCATCGTCCAACTCCATCCCCGCCTTCTCGATGAGTTCCTTCTTCTCTTCTTTGCTTTTGGCTTTCTGGACCTCTTCTTTCAGGTTTCCAATGAGTTTCATAAGTCTGTCCTCCTCACGGTAAATAACATCTTCATTCCAGGATCGTCTCATGTTTTCTGCTTTGAGCCAAAGCTATGATAGCACGGAAACAGTCACAGTACCATTTCCGCAGAAGTTTTATGAAATTTTGCGTATATTCTGTTCAGATAGCCAAAAAGTGTTTTGCAGATCATATACAAAATCATTTCCATTAAGTCATCCGATTATAGAGACATCTATTTCCGGTCCTGACCTGAAAGGGATCCAGCGTAAGTCCTTGATATACCGGGAACCATTCGAATTTGCCAGGTGTTTCACCGATATATGCCCGCTTTCGCCAATTTAGTCGCAATTTCTCACGCTCGCGGGCATATCATTCACTTCTTTTTCTTTGACTGCGGCAGCTCATCGTACATAGTTTCCAGCAGATCACGCAAAAACAAACGATTTTCCACATGATCAACGAGAAGCATTTCCTTTGCGCCCTCATACGGGAATTCCATATCTGCATCCGGCATCATTGTCATAGCGGACTTTGTTGGTTTGACAAGGAAGCGGTCATCATAAATGCCGCCAGCCACTTTACCGCGATAGTAGATGATGTATTCTCCCATCATCGCCTTATAGGAGACATCCTCCAATTCTGAGAGTTGCTCCAGTATGAACTCCAGGTATTCTTTGCTCGACGCCATAGGCTATTCCTCTCTGATCGGATGTCGGATCACAGTTTTCAGCTTTTCCGGATCAACCTTTCTGACATCACTCAGATAGATCTCATGATGCAGACGCTGATCTGAAATATCCAGAGTATACCCTTGCTGTTCCATGTATTCATGCATCATTGCTACAGTTGCAGGTTCATCATCATACGCCCCAATATGCATACACTGAACACACAGTCCTTCGTCATAGGTCAGGAATTCTACCTTAGAAAAGTCCTGTTTTTTCTTCTTTGTTGCATCTGATAGAGCCCAATCAAAGTCTTCCTTCGTCACAAAATCAGGCAAACGGATGACAGAGATCCACTTAAAGTTTTCCTTATGCGCATAGTCAATGCCCGTCACGCCATCCTGCCACCAGAATCCCTCGAGTGGGGGAACAACAAAATCAAAATAGCCGTCTATCTGATGATCGCCCTTCTTGCTCATTTTGACGGTGTAGGCAATACCATAGAGCATTCCGATCGCCTGTTTGTATTCACCATTATCCAGATTCGGATCACCCTGCCCACGTACAGCAATATAATTCATGCCCGGCACCGTCACGATAGACGGTTTATTCTTCGGCATGTAGAATTCTTTGTATTCTTTTTTGAAATCAAAAGCCATAACGCTGCCTTTCCATCTTCATAATATGTCAGCCCCAGATCATAGCCGAGCTCGTCCATCATCTTCACAAAGGTCCAATTTACGATCTGCTCCCGGCCGTTATGATCCTGTTCACATAGGCAGGGGATATTCCGGCCCTCTCTCTTCTCCCTTCTCCTTTTCCCTTTTCCCTTCTCCCTTCTCCCTTCTCTCTTCTCTCTTCTCTCTTCTCTCTTCTCTCTTCTCCCCTGGCTCCTGGCTCGTAAACTCCTGAATCCTGAATCCGTCCGTGTCGCACTGTTCTCGATCAACCCGGGGTTCAGATCCAGTTCTATGTCTTTTGGAGCATTCATTTATCTTTTTTAAATATCAACCTATGTTTTTATAAGTATAGCACACTGTATTGCGGTTTTCTACCCTGGAGACACGAAAAAGCATCCTTGAAGGAGCAGCTCTGCGATACCCTGGTGCTTAGTTCTTTCCTTCAGTCTGAAGGGACGCCGATGACTTCAGGCAGGATGGGCTTTCTGTATTCCTGCCTGGCCACAGCCATCCCAGCAGCTGTCGGACTGCTATTCGAATTCAGAAACCCGGTAATGATCTCCAGCTTGTCAAACAGATGGGCTTCCCCCCCCAGGCTAAGAACGAGTTAAGGGAGATCATCCGAATCAATGTCGATAAGTGGATAGAGGGCTCGGAACTCTTTGGCGACAAAGTAAAGTATCGGATGTTCAAAACGGATACCATTGATAGCTACCTGTATATATACTATAACAGTGTGGAAGCTGGATATGAAATAAATTATTTTTTTAACAGGATGAACAAAGTAAAGGCCAACGCGCTTAAGGCCATAAAGAACAGGTAAGAGTCAAAGATCCCTGATGATATGAAAGACTTCATTCACCTAAGGAAAGGCCGTGGACCAAGGACATTGGTAGCGGAGGATGACAGGATTCAGGAAGTTGTAAACGACAAAGGAATGCATGTCTTGCCAGTTCAAAGGACATGGATACCATAGAGGCTTACAGAATCTATCATGCCCGTGACTCGATTGAAACACAGTATATATTTATGAAATCTGAGATAGGCCTGGAAAAGTACCATACAGGAAGTGATGAAAGTATTGATGGCAAGCAGTTTGTAGCATTCATTGCAGGAATCATCCGAAACGAGCTCACTCTCGCCAGTAAGGAGATCTTGGAGGAAACAGATCATGGCGACTGGTATTCTGTACCAGCACTCATAAAAGAACTTGCTGATATCAGGATAAAGCGTCTGCCCGGTAATGAATACACGCTTATGATGAATTTCGGCTCTCAAGCCAATAATATTTTAACTCATTTGGGGATCTCGAAGAAAAAAATAGAAGATTATGTGTTAAAGCAGAGCTTACAAATAAAAGGGCATAGCTTCTGAAATATAATTCATTGTACAGAATGTGTCCATAAGCAGGTCAAGTATAAATGCTTGACACACTTATGTCTTTTCGTGCAAAAACGGTACCTTTAGGATAACTGTCCAGTCCGCGTTGCTCGCTTGTCGCCAGGCGAGGTCATACAGTTCATAAGCAAAGGCCGGGCACACATTGAATGCAATGGCAGGCGCCTGCGCCCAGCCTCGTAGCTCCCAGGCTCCTGCGGCTGGACAGCTGCAATTCATCTATGGCAGATGCTTTGCGCTCAATGCCATTCTCAATATCATACCATTTTCAGTGCCAAAGCTGCTCCAGTTCATTCACGGTGCTGCGGACTGAATCGAGACCATCCTTGCCACTATAAAGCCGGGTCACCGGGTCATATAGATACGCACCGGCCGACGAACCCAAAGAGTCCGCCAGAATCGATATGTGTCTATGTAACCCGGCGGTCATACTGCCGGTGGCTGCCCCAACTGCAGCCACTGTACCTGTTCTATCAGACAGTTTCTATATAACGGGAACACAGCTCCCTAAAGGAGAGATCCGATAAGGAATCGGGCCGAACCCGATTCCCTCAGGATCCCTTTTTCCGGACCGGTACAAATATATCAACACGTCTTTCACTGTCAATACGCCAAAAACACGTTGACGTTTTTGCCGTCAGCCTAGCTGCTCGCCAGGCAGGCTTTCACTGCCTGGCGAGCAGTGTCCGGATGGATGTTCAGCACCTTACAAGCAGTGTATTGATCCGGACATAGCCAGTTTCTGCACCGGCTCATTGGGAACCCATCCCAGACCCAGAGATCGCGCTTCGTGTGAGCTGCGCGTTTTTGTAAAAGGCTGAATTCCGGATTTTCTACCAGCACAAAACAGCCGCAGTCTACTGCCGAATCCAGCTTATAGTCCCGTCAGATGCTGCAAGCGTCAGAAGCGGCTGACCGGCATCGTTTACGGTTATCGTATATGGTGCGGATTCTGCTTCCTGTTCCAGATTGCTGTACGCCACATACAGACCGATACCGTCCCCCTTCACACCGTTATCCACCGCATAGGCTTCAAAGTCGGCAGTCTGCTCGCCGTTCATGAACGTGACACCGTGCCCGTTCTCGTCGATGCTCATGTCAAGGTCCACATCGGCATACGCCTCGCCGAAGCCGGAAAGATCCGCTTTCCAGTCACCCACGATCCCCAGTTCTCCGATCTGCTTCAGCGCGGTCTCAGTGTGCGATGAATAATCCATATTTTCCAGGCAAAACAGTTCGATCACCCGGCAGATCGTGTCTTCATCTGCACTTTCATCGATCCCCGCTGCCAGCCA
>CADBUA010000214.1 GCA_902797665.1 uncultured Lachnospiraceae bacterium
CCGAATAGAAAAACCGAAGGAACTGTCCAGTCCGCTTTGCACGGCTGCCGCTGTACGTGAAAATACAGAACAAAAGCCTGCGGCTGGACAGTTCCCCTTTTTTTAGCAGAGCTGCAGAATCTGACCAATTCCTCCTCTCTTTTGGCGAGACGCCTGGGGAAGGGAGGACTATACTGTGTGCGTAAGGTGAAAGACAGAGAGAAAGCCAGAAAACAGGAAGGGAAATCCGGAAGGGAAATGGGTAAGGCTTTCCTGGAGACAGGCCTGGAGTTGAAATCTCTGTCAGGATCTTTGAAAAAGCTGAGTATAATCCCTGATTGGGGATGAGACATATAGAGGGCATATAGCGGTGAAACACTTGGCAGATTCGAATGCTTCCCGCTATAAACGGATGCAGGCAAAGACCTGTACTGCATGAAAATCGAGATAAACAGAATTCAGATAAAGGAGAATGTTATGGAAATCAAGCTTACAAAGGTTAATGATATCGATCGTTTTATGAAGTTGGTCAATGGCTATCAGGGAGAAGTGAAGATTGTCTCGGATCAGGGTGATGAGATCAATCTGAAGAGCAAGCTTTCCCAGTTTGTGGGTCTGGCAAAGCTTTTTCATGAAAACACCATCGAGAACCTGAAGCTGAGGCTCAGCAACAGACAGGATGTCTGGAACACCATTGAGTATCTGGAGAGCGGATGCTGAACGATGGCTGAGCCAGGCTGAAGCAGGATGAGAGAAGAGGCAGGACGCTCCGGCGTGGAGCGACCTGCTTTTTTGTGCTCCGCCGCAGAATCACAGATCCTGAGTACCCTGCACAGTCCGCGCTCACAGCGGGCTTTTCTGAGTCACAGGCGCCCTGTTCAGCCTTTCTGCGATTGCGTTCAGAAAGCATTAATCGCGATCTCTC
Organism: uncultured Lachnospiraceae bacterium; assembly: GCA_902797665.1. Lineage (GTDB taxonomy): Bacteria > Bacillota > Clostridia > Lachnospirales > Lachnospiraceae > Porcincola. The sequence continues at coordinate 905 of CADBUA010000214.1, forward strand.
ATATGCAATACATCCTTTATACAGCTTTTATGCAAGGTTTTGAAGGCGATCTCTGTATCCCTTCTAAAGATACTGTATAACATCAATTTTGCCAACGTTTTCTGAAAAAAGAAACTACCCTGATTTTCCTAGTCCTTGCTCATATGTTTTTTATGAGGTATAATGTGTGGAGAGGGACAGGACTTCAATCGGCCTTTGGACGCCGCAATCCGAGGGCAGCTTTCCTGTCCGGGAACTGTATGTTTTGTGTTGCCGGCGGAAAGGCATCGCTGTCAGCCAAGGGAGGAGCATGATGAACAAACAGAACGAGGGTCGCTTCAAACAGCTGGGTTTGAACATTCAGTATTACCGCAAGATGAAAGGGATGACGCAGCAGGATCTGGCGGATGCCTGTCAGCTCTCGAGAACGCAGATCGGCGTGATTGAGAACCCGAACATCCCGCGGTCTACCACACTGGGAACGCTTCTGGATATCGCGGAAGCTTTGGGCGTGGAAGTCACGAAGCTGTTCGATTTCAAGGAAGTCTGAAGAAAGGGGACTCTCATCAGTCCCAATTTCGGGTCAGCCGTAAGGCTGGCCCTTTTTGCCTGGAAAAGGCAGCTTTTGTTTTGACTCAGCTTCATGCATGAGAGCTGTCTCAGCTTGAGCCTGGATGGAGGATCAGCTGGAATCCAGGGCCAGCTGGTCTCGATATTCACTGGGGGAACAGCCGTATTCCTTTCGGAAAGCCCGGTAGAAGCTTGGATAATCCGAGAAGCCGCAGAGGGCGTAGACACTGGAGATGCTGGCTCCGGCGGCGATCTCCTTTCTGGAGGCCTCCAGCCTCTGCTTCAGGATGTACTGGTGGACTGAGATTCCCAGGTTGTCCTTGAAGGTATGGGCGATGTGATATTTGCTCACGTAGAAGACGCGGGAGAGGTCGTCCAGGGAGAGACTGTCCGGGAGGTGCTGGCTGATGTAGGCCATGACGGACCTGTAGAGCTGCCCCTCTTTTTTGACTGCGGCCGGATTCTTGATCCGGTGGGTATAGCTGGAGAGGTAGAGGAGAAGGGACTGGGCATTGAGCATCAGAAGGTCGCTGGCCCCAAAACCGTTGTCCAGCTTTGCCTCCAGCATCTGCAGAATGATGCCGGTGATGGCGCTGTAAGTGATCTGGTCCGTGCGGAACAGAAGGTCCTTTTCTCCCTCAGATGTCAGGTAATCATAGAGATACTGAATAGAAGGGAAAAGAGTGATGGAGTAGCTGAAAAAGGCTGGACTTACCCAGAAGACGATGCGTCGGTAGGACTTTTCCGAGGGGTGCACAACTGCCTTGTGCAGGACTCCGGGCGGGATCATGATGAAATCCAGATCCTGCAGGACCATGGTTTTCCTTCCTACCTCGAAGGTGATGTCTCCTTCCAGATAGAAGTAGAATTCGTAGTAGTCATGACTGTGCATCTCCACATAAGAGAGGTCAGCCTGATTCTGGTAGTAGAAGATCTCAAAGTCCCTGGTGATCATGTACTGACGCCGGTTAAATGGCGTATGAAGCTCTTTTCGCATCTTCATCCCTCCGCTTTTCCCGCCGGAGGCGGGAAATAGACCAGATTTTATCGATCTCATCTTATCACAGATCCGGTCCATGGTGCAGGCATCCTGCCTGCTGCTGCAGACCGAGAGAGCGGGCACTGGACGATTCGGGCGTCTTTGTGCATCCTGAAAGGCCTCAGAATAGCTGGATAGATACAAGGTCTCAAAGATCGGGCCCGAGCCGGGATCCATTCGGATTTGCCAAAGCTTCATCGCTGCAATCCGGCTCGATCCCTTTTTTCAGGATTCTCATGGTTCTCACGCTTGAGGGATCTCTTCATGATCCGCCTTTCGCAGGTTTTGCAAGGTGGACCGCAAGTTTTTTACTTGTTTTCCGGCTTTCGCAAGATTATGATGATTTCAGTTCAGAACAGACAATGTCGGGACAGCCCGGCAGAGCGTACAGTTGACATATGGTATGATCAGGAATGATAAGGAGAGCACGGATATGGAAATGACACTGCGCTGGTATGGTTCCAAGTTTGACACAGTTACGCTGGAGCAGATCCGGCAGATCCCGGGTGTGACCGGAGTGATCACCACCCTCTATGACACGCAGCCGGGAGAGGTCTGGAGCCAGGAGAGGATCCATGCCCTGAAGAAGGAAGTCGAGGATGCCGGACTCCGCCTGTCCGGGATTGAGAGCGTAAATGTCAGTGACGCGATCAAGACCGCGTCAAAGGACCGTGACAAAGACATTCAGTCCTATATTGAGACACTGGAGAATCTGGGGAAAGAGGACATTCATCTGGTCTGCTACAATTTCATGCCGGTGTTCGACTGGACCCGGACAGAACTGGCAAGAGTGCGCCCGGATGGCGCGACTGTGCTGGCTTACAAACAGGAGGCAGTGGATGCCATCAATCCGGATCAGATGTTCAATTCCATCGCCGGCGATATGAATGGGACCGTGATGCCTGGCTGGGAGCCGGAACGTATGGCTCATATCCAGGAACTCTTTGACCTCTACAAGGATGTCGATGAGGAGACACTGTTCCAGAACCTGGTTTACTTCCTGAAGGCGATCATGCCTGTATGCAACAAGTACGACATCAAGATGGCGATCCATCCGGATGATCCGGCCTGGCCGGTGTTCGGGCTTCCGCGGATCATCCGCAACCAGGAGAATCTGGTGCGCCTGCTTCATGAGGTGGACGATGTCCACAATGGCCTTACCTTCTGTGCCGGCTCCTATGGAACCAACCCGGAGAACAACCTGCCGGAGATGATTCGCGCCTTCAAGGGCAGGATTCACTTCGCGCATGTCCGGAACCTCAAATTCAACCGCATGCAGCACGCAGACGGCAGTGCCGTGACCAGCTGGACCGGGGAGCAGATCCCGGTGGGACCGGCGGATTTTGAGGAGGCCTGCCATCTGTCCAAGGACGGAAGCTTCGATGTCTATGAGATCGTGAAAGCGCTCTATGAGACCGGCTTTGATGGCCCGATTCGTCCGGACCACGGCCGCATGATCTGGGGGGAGAAGGCTATGCCGGGTTACGGCCTTTTTGATCGGGCGCTGGGTGCCTATTACATTGAGGGCCTCTGGGAAGCGATCGAGAAGAG
>CADBUA010000215.1 GCA_902797665.1 uncultured Lachnospiraceae bacterium
CATACACATTGAAGCAGTAAGAAGTACCCGTGAGGGCTTCAATTTCTCGATGCGTTGAGTATATTTAAACACATTTTGAGTGGCAGTGAGATGGGAAAGGGTGAGAACATCGTCCTGATTGGCTTCATGGGATCAGGAAAGAGTAGTGTGGGACAGGCGCTGTCGAGGAGACTCCAGCTGCCGGTCCTTGACAGCGATGACCTGATAACCGAGCGGGCAGGCATGTCCATCAGCGATATTTTTCAGGAGAAGGGGGAGTCTTATTTCCGGCTTTTGGAGAGGGATATCGTGAAAGAGCTCTCCGAGCGGGAGGAGCCCTTTATCCTCTCGTCCGGTGGCGGGCTTCCACTCCGGGAGGAGAACCTGGCTTATCTCCGCCGGATCGGGATGATCGTCTATCTGAGCGTGGGCGTTGATGTTCTGGAGAGGCGGCTTGCGGGAGACAGCAAAAGACCGCTTCTTCATCAACAGGGGACGGTTCGGGAGAGCATCATTCGGATCCTGACCGAGCGGGAGCCCAGGTACAGGAACGCGGCGGATGTGGTCGTCCTCAATGAGGGGAAGACCTTCCAGGAGCTGGTGGATGAGATCCTGCTGCTTCGTGAGGCGTTCCGCCGGGGAGATAGGTGAAAAAAGCTGTTGAATAATAAAGTGCGACAGGATAAAATAAAGAGAATACTCTCTTGAGATTGGCGAAAAAGGAGGAAATATTATGGTATCAGCAGGCGATTTCAGAAATGGAATTACACTGGAAATCGACGGGGCAGTCATGCAGGTGCTGGAGTTTCAGCATGTCAAGCCGGGCAAGGGCGCCGCGTTTGTCCGCACCAAGCTGAAGAACGTCATCGATGGCGGCGTAGTGGAAAAGACCTTCCGCCCGACGGAGAAATTCCCGCAGGCCCGCATTGACCGTGTCGATATGCAGTACCTGTACAAGGATGGAGACCTCTTTAATTTCATGAATGTCGAGACATATGACCAGATCGCCATTGGCCTTGATATTGTCGGTGACAACATGAAGTTCGTCAAAGAGAATGAGATGGTCAAGGTGCTCTCCTATAATGGCAGCGTGTTCGCCATCGAGCCGCCACTCTTTGTTGAGCTTGAGGTCACAGATACCGAGCCGGGTCTGAAGGGGAATACGGCCACCGGCGCCACCAAGCCCGCCATTGTCGAGACCGGCGCGCAGGTTATGGTTCCTTTGTTCGTCGACAACGGCGACAAGCTGAAGATCGACACCCGCTCCGGCGAGTATCTCTCCAGAGTCTGATCATTGAGAAGAGACCCAGGGCAGGAAGCGAAAGCTTCCTGCCTTTTTCATGGAAATTCCTTCTGGAAAAGTGCTGGCTGTCCAGCTACGAGGAAGGCGCAGACAAAGCGCAGAGAATGCGCCTTCGAGCCAGCCGGCCTGTTTTGGGATTCCGGATGTTGACAAAATCAGGGGGGTCAAATAGACTCGAGACAGGTTTAAACAAATATGGGACGCCTGTTGGCATTTCACCTGGTGTCTCTCTGCCTGTGAGAAGCATATCGCAGTGCTTCCCGCTATGGAGACGCTGCATGACTGAGAATCCGGCAGATCTCAGGGAATCAGATGAGCGTATTCAGGAAGGAGAAGTCCGGAATGATTGATGTAGCAGTGATCGGGGCGGGCGTGACCGGCTGCGCGGTGGCCAGAGAGCTTTCGCGCCTGGATGTCTCGGTTTCCGTCTTTGAGATGGGGGAGGATGTCTGTACAGGAAGCTCCAAGGCGAACAGCGCAATCGCGCACGCCGGCTTTGACGCGGTACCCGGGACGCTGATGGCCCAGCTCAACGTGGAGGGCAGCCGGATGATGGAGGAGCTCTCAAAGGAGCTGGACTTCCCCTTTAAACGGATTGGATCTCTGGCTGTCTGTACGTCGCCGGAGGAGATCGGGCACCTGGATGTTCTCTCTCAGCGCGGGATCAGGAATGGGGTGGAGAGTCTTCGGATCATTGAGCGGGAAGAGCTTCTGGAGATGGAGCCAAATATCTCAGACCGTTCCTGCGCAGCCCTCTACGCGCCAGGCTCCGGCATTGTGTGTCCCTTTGGGATGACCATCGCCATGGCAGAGAACGCCGCAATGAACGGAGTGGATTTCCAGCTGAACACCGAGGTTTTCAGG
>CADBUA010000216.1 GCA_902797665.1 uncultured Lachnospiraceae bacterium
AGGATCGGGATGACAAATCTGGAGCGAAAGATGTTTTACGCCGTTCTCGCGGCTGCCGGAGCGGTGGTTGTTTCCGGAGTGACACTGGCCAGGCGGCGTGCTCAGTACCTTCTAAGGGAGGCGGCGATCCGTTTTGGCGATGAGGATCCGGAGAATCCTGAGGACCAGACGGACCAGACTGCCTGAAAAAGCATACCTGTCCAGATGCAGGCGCAGGCTCCTGCACCCGCATGAGAGCTGCGCCTGTCCTCGTACCTGGACAGTCAGAAAAAAAGGCGTTGACAGAAGCCCAGGTTCGTGATAAGATTAACAGCGCTTTGAGACAGCAAGCAGGGCAATCCGCCCTCACCCGGCCGATTTCGTTCGCGCTGTGGTTCAAATAGAACCTTATTCGGAAGCTCTGCACGCAGAGCTCTGTTTGCGGGAATTTGAGGCGGATGCTTGCATCCGCCTTTTTGTGCGGTATGGACTGTCTTGGCGGATCAGAATGATTGCGTCGAGTCATATCAATGTGTGGGAGGTGCAAAACAATTAGCGATTTACAGATTAACGAACAGATCCGTGACAGGGAAGTTCGACTGGTTGGGGAAAACGGGGAGCAGCTGGGAATCATGTCATCACGTGATGCCTTTGAGAGAGCGAGAGCGGCGGAACTTGATCTCGTGAAGATTGCACCGCGGGCCAAGCCACCTGTCTGCAAGATCATTGATTACGGCAAGTTCCGTTATGAACAGGACCGTAAGATGAAGGAAGCCAGGAAAAAGCAGAAGATCGTTGAGATCAAGGAAGTGCGCCTGTCCCCGAACATTGATGTGAACGACATGAACACGAAGATGAGCAACGCGCGGAAGTTCCTGGAGAAGGGAAACAAGGTGAAGATCACGCTTCGGTTCAGGGGACGCGAGATGGCCCATATGCAGAACAGCAGACATATCCTGGAGGATTTCGCCAAGGCCTGTGAGGATCTTGCCATCACCGACAAGCCGATCAAGCAGGAGGGCAGAACCCTGACAATGATTCTGTCGGCGAAGAAGACCTGACAGAGGCTCCGGCTTTTCAGCCTTTTCATGGGCTTTTCAGTACAGACGATGCGGGCAGAGCATGGAGTCTCTGCCCCGTATATTTGCAAACAGAGGAGGAGTACGCAATGCCAAAGATGAAGACAAGCAGAGCTGCTGCAAAGCGGTTCACAAAGACCGGAACAGGCTTACTGAGGCGGAATAAAGCATATAAGAGCCATATCCTGACCAAGAAGACGACCAAGCGGAAGAGAAATCTGCGCAAGTCCACGATCACTGACAGGACGAATGCACCGAACATGAAGAAGATTCTTCCGTATCTCTGATGCGGTAATTTCCGGGGATTTTCGGAAAGTTTCTTTTACTTTGGTGAGATTGACAGATACCGAGAAGCGTCAAGGAGGATAAGAAAATGGCAAGAATTAAGGGCGGCCTGAACGCCAGAAAAAAGCACAACCGGGTGCTGAAACTCGCAAAGGGTTACAGAGGAGCCCGTTCCAAACAGTATAGAATCGCCAAGCAGTCCGTTATGCGGGCACTGACATCCGCTTATGCGGGCCGGAAGCAGAGAAAGAGACAGTTCCGTGCTCTCTGGATCGCCCGGATCAATGCGGCCGCCAGAATCAACGGCATGTCCTACAGCAAGTTTATGTTTGGGCTGAAGCAGGCCGGCATCGAGCTGAACCGCAAGGTTCTCGCCGACATGGCAGTCAACGATCCGAAGGGCTTTGCGGATCTGGCAGAGACCGCGAAGGCGAAGCTCGCATAATGAGATATTGACTCGCGAAAATGGGGGCGGGCTGCCGGCTGGCAGCCTGCTTTTTTCTGTTTTCCGGCCTCTGCCCGCCGATAGGACTAATGCGGCTGCTTCTATGCGGGAGGAGCAGCGGCGCATCCGCATTCATTATATATCAGACAATTAATAATGAGATATATTCTATTAAATACTCAAGTTTGAGTTACAAACAGTTTATATTTTATACAACAAAAATCAGGAATCCTCTACTTTACGGGCATAGAAGCTTCGTAACTGTCCAGCAAGCTTTGCATGCCCATCGCCGAACGAGAAAATAAAGAACAAAGGCAAAGGGCGGGCATGTGCCTGCGCCCGCATGAAACATGTGCCGGCAGACGCCTGGGACAGGACAGGTACGAAGTTCTGTTCTGGACAGGCATCTGTCCGGGGCGGGCTTTCCTGATTGAGAGGGAGAGAAGAGCGATGCGGGGAATTGGGACGATCCTGAACGTGGCGGCGATTGTTATCGGTGGAATTCTGGGGATGACTGTCGGAAAGCGAATGAAGAAACAGCTGCAGGAGACCCTGAAGAGTGTCCTGGGGATCACAACCATGTTTCTGGGAGCCGGCGGCGCATTCTCGAAGATGCTGGCATTCAATGGAGAAGCGATCCAGGTGCAGGGGAGTATGATGCTGATCATGAGCCTGACGCTGGGAGCCCTGATCGGGGAGTGGATCGATCTCGATGGCCGTTTTGAAGCCTTTGGACGCTGGCTTCGGCATAAAAGCAAAAGTGATGGAGACTCCCTTTTCATCGATGGCTTTGTGATCAGTTCTCTGACGGTCTGTATTGGGGCGATGGCGATCATCGGCGCCATTGAGGATGGAATCAGTGGAAACTACTCGATTCTGGCCGCGAAAGCGGTCCTGGATCTGGTCATTGTGATGGTCCTGTCTGCCTCATTGGGCAAGGGCTGTATGTTTGCGGCAATCCCTGTGGGAATCTGGCAGGGGCTTCTGACCCTCCTTGCAGTCTTCCTGCAGCCGGTCTTCACCCCAAGGGCGCTGGATGACCTCTCGCTGACGGGAAATGTCATGATTTTCATGGTCGGTCTGAACCTGATCCG
>CADBUA010000217.1 GCA_902797665.1 uncultured Lachnospiraceae bacterium
CTGGTCAGACGGCGCCTGGAGGATCACAGAGGATGTGGAGGCTTTTTCCGGACTACCCTGCTCCACTTCCGCACACTTTGAGGATGGACTTCCGACGGACATTTACTCCTACGGGGAGCTTGGGGCTTACGTGACTTTCTACTCCAATCTCCTGGAGAAGTGGGTGGTGTCCTATGACAGCGAAGACGGAGTCGGGAACGCACTTGAGGGAGGTGCCACTGGTTACCCTTGGACCTATGGAAACATCGCCCTCCCAGAGCAGCTGTATCAGTGGATCCAGGAGAGAGCCATGAAGATTCTGGACGACGGCAGGATCCGGCAGACCCGGCCCTTGACAGTCCGGGTCCTCCTTTTCTGAGTAAAGCGTACGAGAGATGAGAGAAGGAAAGAGCAATATAAGAACTTGATATGGAATGAACAGGTGACTATGTAAGCGGCCCGAATGAAAAAGTGAAAAAGAATGGAGACGAGGTGGAAGAGGCAAAGAGACGGATGAAAGAGATGATGGCGTGGATAGGGGAAAATGGCGCCGCGATGTTTGAGAGGCTGAAGACGGACAGGGACTTTGCCCGGAAGGTCATCACTGCAGCTGCTGTCGTGATCACGGTTTTGATCCTGACTGCGGCTCTGGCAGGATCCGGGGATTCCGGCAGATCCGGGGTGACTGACAGTGGTGCAGAGCCAGAGCAGGACACTCTGGCTCTGCAGCCGGAGACCCCGGCGGTCTTTGTCTCGACAAAGCGGAAAGCAAAAGAAGAAGGACAGACTGCGGAGCTGTCAGATTCAGGACATGGAGAAACAGGAAAAGGAGAAGAAAGTGGGGCATCTGGAAGGCTGATGGATGAAAAGGAAGGCAGAAAAGCTGGAACAGCTTTGCCTCCTGGAAGACCTGAAAGCCTGGAGGAGACAGATCCCGGAGAGAAAAGATCCATTGAGTACGATGAGGAGGGGTATCTGGCCGGCAGTCTGATCCAGCTGGAGCCTCTGTCAGGAGATGACATGGATACAAGATGCTGGGACCGGGACAGCAGAAATGCCCATGCTGCGTACCTCCGCTATCTTGCCAGCGTCTGCCCGGAGATGATTTTTGCAGATCTCAGCGATGTTCCGCGCTTTCTTGGGAAAAGCAGCAGCGGATCAGATGCTTTTCTGAAGGCGCTGGCGGATACCGTCAGCCAGATGATTGGCACATGGGTTACGGTCACCCGCTTTGAGGTGATGGGCCGGATCGAGGGATCTGACAGAGAGGACAATATCTACCGCTGCAGGATGATTATTCAGGACGGGGAAGAGGAGAAGCGGATCAAGTGCGAAGTCACAATCCTTCAGGATGGGGAATGCCGCATCCGCCTTTTGGAGCCTGTATGGACAGAACCTGCGCAGGAGGATATCGGGGAGACAGAGAGGACTGCCTGTGAGCCTGCGCCGGAGGAGAACCGGACTCTTGAGTCAGAGTCAGAGACAGAGCTGGAGAAGGATTTGATGACAGAGCCTGGGGAGATTGAGAGCGGGATGACCGGGACGATTGAGCCAATTGCGCCTTAAGGAGAACCTGAGGGAGAACCTGAGGGAGGACCCGGCAGAGAGGGAGCAGAGATAGATCTGACCGAAAAAACACAGAAAAGGAGACATCAAAACGAATAAGAACAAGAAGTGCATGAAGACCAGCAGAATGATTGACAAGAGCGAAGCGGATCACACGCCCGCCTCCACTGACAGCGTCAATTCTGACGCTGTCAACTCTGACTTTGTCAGCTTCGTAAGTCTGAGGGAAATCCCGCCCAGGCAGCGAGCAGCAGACAAGGCTGGGAATCGTACATTCTCCAGTAGCGCACCTGGCAGGGGCATGCAGGATGCGGAATGCATCCCCTTCAGAGACAGAGGACAGGACCTTATAAGCTATGTGAAGGAAGCGGAGAAGGCAGTGCATGCACGTCTGAAGTCTGAAGGACGCGATGCAGCCTGGAAGGACCCCATGGCGAAGAGCCTGCTTCAGCTGAAAGCACTCCTGGAATGTGGGGAAGACCTTCAGCAGAGAGAGACAGAGCTGATTCTGGGGGACGCAGAGATCGGAAGCGTGGCAGGCTTGCTTCCTCTTCCGGAGAAGCCGGAGGAGCTCACCCTCTCCCATGTGGAGAAACTCATCGCGGGGAGCTGCCGCTTTCTGAGGATGAGGAGAAACTACTCCCTGGTTCGCCTGAAAGAGATTGGGCTTTTCTCCGATCTCTCTGCATGGAGGTATCTGGGACCGCTTCGCGGAGAGACCGCAATCCGGAACTTTTCGAGAGTGACCTGGAATGAATGCCGCTTTGCCGGGATGCAGGCCATGTACACGGACTGGCGGATCAATGAAGGCATGAGAGGTCTGAAGGCGGACTACTTTGGATTTGACCTCGAAGGCGGAACGGGAACAGAATTTCTGAAACCGGTCAGGGCCTGTGCTTCCGCCAAAAAGGATCGCTGGTGTGGGACTGTGATCATCCTCTCCGGCTCTGCCAGGAAATTCCTTCCGGAACTTCCCTTCCAGATCCAGGAAGGGATGCTCGATTTTTCCTCAAGCAGTATGAAGATGCTGTACCTGCACTATCCTTACTACTTTGACGACGATGTGATTTACGCCTGAGGGTAAAGCCTGAGGGGCTGCGCACAGCTGCCTCTGCCAGGCAGATTCATGCTGAAGCAGCTGTCCAGCCCTAGGCCATTTAGGAACGAAACTGGTCACAGTTTCCTGCGCCCTCATGAAATATATGCCCCTGCATTGCTTTTATGCTAACATTTCACACTCGGCGCAGGATTGGCAAAGCTGACTGGACACTAATGATGAAAGTCGACAACATGTTTGGGGGATATACTTACGCAGGTATTACCCTCTTCCATGACGGCAGGTTTGTACGGCAGATCACAAATGATTACGGAGTCTTTGTTGACTTTCCGGGGGTTGAGGGTGGAGAATGGGAGTCGAAATTGTCTTCCAACCTGACCCCAGAGTGAGGTTCAACATCTGGTTCTATCCTTTTAATAGCGACGGACGAGCCAGCATTGAGTGGGTAGCCCAGCCAGATGGCCGATATTGGGAGGATGATACCGGCTTTGGCAGGACATATGACGATGAAGTGAGCCTGATCGCAGAGATCGACAAAGAGGGAAAGTTTGTGACGAAGTTCACATATATCGATAATTGACACAGCAGGATGTTTCCAGACACAAAG
>CADBUA010000218.1 GCA_902797665.1 uncultured Lachnospiraceae bacterium
GCGCCGGTAGGCGCTGGAAAGCCGGGCGCGCCGGCCAGGGGCTTCGGCCAGAACCGGAATGCCGGGTCAGGCAAGGCCAAGCCGGTGTTCGGCGATGCGGTTAAGAATCCGGCCAGCCGCAGAGGGCAGGCCAAGCGCGGCCAGGATCGCGACAAGTTCAATGGCCGTTTCGACCAGGACGAGCGGATCCAGGGCGGCAGAAAGAAGAAGGATCCGAACCGCGCCGGTGCCTTCCACAAGCCGGAAGCTGTTGTGACGCAGGCGCCCGAGGATGCGATCAAGACGGTCACCCTGCCGGAGATCCTCACGCTGCGTGAGCTCGCAGAAAAGATCAAGCAGCAGCCGAATGCCCTGATCAAGAAGCTCTTCCTGCAGGGGAAGATGGTGACGCTGAATCAGGAGATTTCCTACGAGGAAGCGGAAGCCATCGCCCTGGAGTACGACATCCTCTGCGAGAAGGAGGTTAAGAAGGACCTCATCGCGGACCTTCTGAAGGAGAACGAGGATCCGGAGGAGAAGATGGTTCCGCGGGCACCGGTGGTCTGTGTCATGGGCCATGTCGACCACGGCAAGACCTCCCTGCTCGACGCGATCCGCGACACGCATGTGTCCGACCGCGAGGCAGGCGGCATCACCCAGCACATCGGAGCTTCGGTCATCGACTACAATGGCAGGAAGATCACCTTCCTGGATACTCCGGGCCATGAAGCCTTCACCGCGATGCGCATGCGCGGCGCCAACTCGACGGACATCGCAGTCCTGGTCGTCGCGGCGGATGACGGTGTCATGCCGCAGACCGTCGAGGCCATCAACCACGCGAAGGCGGCGGGCATCGAGATCATTGTTGCCATCAACAAGATCGACAAGCCCAGTGCCAACGTGGAGAAGGTGAAGCAGGAGCTGACAGAGTATGAGCTGGTCTCCGAGGACTGGGGCGGCAGCACGATCATGGTGCCGGTATCCGCCAAGTCCCACGAGGGGATTGACAACCTGCTGGAGATGCTGCTCCTGACAGCGGACGTCCTGGAGCTGAAGGCCAACCCGGACCGCCGTGCCCGTGGCGTGGTCATCGAGGCGAAGCTGGACAAGGGCCGCGGCCCGGTCGCTTCTCTTCTGGTGCAGAAGGGCATCCTCCATGTCGGCGATCCGATCTGCGCAGGTGCCTGCCATGGAAAAGTCCGCGCCATGACGGATGACAAGGGGCGCGCTGTCGAGTCGGCTGGCCCGTCCACACCGGTGGAGGTCATCGGCTTCTCCGATGTGCCGGGTGCCGGTGAGATCTTCCTTTCCCCGGAGACGGAGAAGGAAGCCAAGAGCTTCGCGGAGACTTTCATCTCCGTGGGCAGAGAGAAGATGCTGGAGGAGACCAGGTCGAAGATGTCGCTCGACGACCTGTTCACACAGATCAAGGAAGGCAATCTGAAGGAGCTGAACCTGATCCTCAAGGCGGATGTCCAGGGATCGGCGGAGGCACTGCGCCAGAGCCTTCTGAAGCTTTCGAACGACGAAGTGGTCGTCAAGATCATTCACAGCGCGGTCGGCGCGATCAACGAGTCCGATGTCACGCTGGCGTCCGCTTCGAACGCGATCATCATCGGTTTCAACGTCCGTCCGGACGCGATGGCCAAGTCCACAGCGGAGCACGAGGGTGTCGATATCCGCCTGTACAGGGTGATCTACGACGCGATCAACGATGTGGAGAGCGCGATGAAGGGCATGCTCGAGCCGATCTACGTGGAGAAGGTCACGGGGCATGTCGAGGTCAGACAGATCTTCCGCGCGTCGGGCATCGGCAGCATTGCCGGTTCCTATGTCCTCGATGGCACCATCCAGCGCGGCAGCAAGGCCCGCATCAGCAGGGATGGCAAGAAGATCTACGAGGGGCAGATCGCTTCCCTCAAGCGCTTTAAGGACGATGTCAAGGAGGTCAAGGCTGGCTATGAGTGCGGTCTGGTCTTTGATGGCTTCAACGACATCGCTGAGGGGGATCAGGTCGAGGCTTACACTATGGTCGAGGTACCGAGAACCTGACCTGGGAATTGAACTGAAGGATCTGTCTGCCCTTTGGGCAGGCAGATCCTTGTATCCTGATGATGTCTTTGGTTTTTATATTCATTTATAGCGCACCATATTTTAATTTCTGTCTCTGCTTTGCTTTTCTCTCTTGTTTTTGTTTTTTGAATAGATAAGATAGAAAGTCTGTTGTTTTTTGATATAGAAGGGTTTTGGATTGAAAAAGAACAGTATTAAAAACATCCGTATCAACGAGGAGGTCCGCAGGGAACTCCAGGCAGTGGTCATGAACGAACTCAAGGACCCGCGGATTCATTCGATGACCTCGATTACGCGGGTAGAGGTGGCACCAGACCTGAAGACATGCAGAGTCTATGTATCCACCCTCGGGGATGAGGAAGCCCTGAAGGAGACGGTCCGGGGCCTTCAGGCGGCGGAGGGGTTTCTGCGCCGGGAGCTGGCACACAGCGTGAATCTGCGCAATACGCCTGAGCTCCGCTTTATCGCGGACGACTCCATCGCCTACGGGGTTTCCATGGCCAGGAAGATTGACGAAGTGATCCATGCGGACGAAACAAGGCCGCGAGGACAGGAGGAAGCTTTTGATTAATCTTGATGAGCTGCTTCAGGGGGTTCATTCAGTCGCTGTCTGCGGCCACCTGAAACCGGATGGGGATGCCTTCGGCAGCTGCATGGGGATGTATCTCTTTCTGAAAAAGTACTACCCCGCCATCGACTCCAGGGTCTATCTGGCTCAGCCTTACTCAGACACCTTCCTTTTTATCAGGCGTTCAGAGGAGATCCAGAACAGCTGTCCGGAGCGGGAGCCCTTCGACCTGGTCCTCGCGCTTGACTGCGCCGACAAGGCCCGCCTGGGCGAGGCGCAGCGCTACTTTGAAATGGCCCGGAATACGGTGGTGATCGACCACCACATCAGTAATGCAGGCTTTGGAAAAGTGAACGAGATCCAGGCATTTTCGAGCTCAACGGCAGAACTGATTGCGCTCCTGATCGGAAAGGAGCGGATCGATAGAGACATTGCGGAGGCTCTCTACATGGGCCTTGCCCACGATACCGGAATGTTTCAGTATTCCAACACCTCCTCGCGCTCGATGATGGTCGGCGGCTGGCTTATGGATACCGGGATTGATTTTTCCAAGATCGTCGATGACACCTTCTTTAAGAAGAGTTATCCGCAGAATCAGGTCCTGGGGTATGCCCTGACCTCTTCCAGGCTGATCCTCGACGGAAAAGTGATCTACAGTGTCATTACGAGAAAGGTCATGGATTCTTACGGCATCGGGCCGGCGGATCTCGACGGGATCGTGCAGCAATTGCGCGTGACCGAGGGGGTGGAGGTAGCGCTGTTTCTCTATGAAGTGACGCCCCGGGAGTTCAAGGCCAGCATGCGCGCAAACCGGGAGGTGGATGTCTCAAAGATCGCTCTCAGTTTTGGCGGCGGCGGACATAAGCGAGCAGCTGGCTGCACGCTGACAGGGAGCCTGGAGGAAGCGCTTGAGCGTATTCTTTTCCGGATCGGCGAAGCGCTTGGCTGATGAATGATGGCAAAGAGAGAGGGGATCTTGTGTTTTCCGGGATTCTGAATGTTTACAAGGAAGCTGGCTATACCAGCAATGATGTCATCGCACGCCTCAGGGGGATTCTCCGGCAGAGGAAGATCGGACATGCGGGGACGCTGGACCCGGCGGCCGTGGGGGTGCTGCCGACGCTCCTCGGAAATGCGACGAAGATTTCCGAGTACATGATGGACCATGAGAAGACCTATGAGGCCGTTCTTTTTCTCGGTGTCCGGACGGACACCCAGGACATGACCGGGCAGATTCTGTCTTCCTCTGGGGTAAACGCCCAGGAGGCGGAGGTCCGGGAGGCCGTGCTTTCTTTTCTCGGGGGCTATGACCAGGTGCCGCCTATGTATTCGGCCAAGCAGAAGGACGGGAAAAGGCTGTATGACCTGGCCCGGGAAGGGCGGGTCGTGGACCGGGAAGCGGTTCGGGTGAAGATCCCTGAAATTGAGATTCTGGAGATCAGCCTGCCCAGGGTCCATTTTCGAGTCAAGTGCTCCAAGGGCACCTACATCCGGACACTCTGCGCGGACATCGGGGAAAAGCTTTCCTGCGGCGGCGCCATGGAGAGCCTGACCCGCACCCGGGTCGGCGATTTTTACATCGAAGACAGCCTGAAGCTCGATGAGATCGAGCGCCTCCGGGATCTGGGGGAGCTGGAAGGCCGCATTGTGCCCATCGAGGAGATGTTTCTTGACTGCCTCCGGACAAGAACAATCCCGGAGGCGGACCGGAAGCTGTTAAACGGAAATCCCCTGACCATGCATGAATTGTCCCTGCCCCGGAGAGGGGGCGGAGATATGATCCGGGTTTGCGGATCGGACGGGGAATTTCAAGCTGTCTATCAGCTGGACACGCGCAGGAATCTCTATAAGCCTTATCGGATCCTGAGCTATCGCGGGGACCTTCAGGATGAACCTTCTAAAGTCTGAGTCCCGCGATACGGGAGGATCTCAGGCCTCAGGGGGATCAGACAGAGCGAAAGGTCCCGGCGGAAACCCATATCGCTATATCCCTGTATCGCTGTATCTCTATGGATGACTATGGATGACACATGGGCTTTGCGCCGGGCGGAGACAGGACAGAAAGTCAATGAAACGATATCACAGTATAGAAGAGTATGACGCTGCCCGGCGGGCAGGACAGATATCTGGAGGGAGCGCTGTCACTCTCGGGAAGTTTGACGGGGTGCATCTGGGCCATCAGAAGCTTCTCCAGAAGGTGATGGAGAAGTCCAGGACGGAGCTCAGTTCAGTCGTCTTCGCCATCGAGATCTCCTCCAGCGGGATTCTCTCCCACGAAGAGAGGGCACTTTTTCTGGAACAGCTCGGGATCGACGTGTTGATCGAGTGCCCCTTTACGAAGCAGATCTCAGGCATGTCCCCGGAGGATTTTGTCTCCAGGATCCTGAGGGACATTCTGAATGCCGCTTACGTGGCGGTGGGAACAGACTACCATTTTGGCCGCAAAAGGCTGGGGGACAGCAACATGCTGACAGCGCTTGCCCCAGAAAACGGCTTTGAGGCGGAGATCGTGGAAAAGGAGCGCTACCTCGACCTCGAAATCAGCTCCAGCAGAGTCCGGGACAGCCTGAAGGCGGGGGATATGGAGCTCACGAACCATCTTCTCGGCCGGAACTATCCGATCCTTGGGACCATTCTTCATGGCCGGCACATCGGGACTTCCCTGGGCATGCCCACGGTAAACCTGATCCCTCCGCAGGAAAAGCTCCTGCCGCCTGATGGGGTTTATGCTTCCTTCTCCTATCTGCCGGATGGGAGAATCTTCCGGGGCATCACCAACATCGGTCTGAAGCCCACCGTAGGGGCGGATTTCCGAGGCGTTGAGACCAACCTCATGGACTTTGATGAGGATCTCTATGGGACCCGGATCCGGACGGAGCTGGTTCACTTTCTCCGGCCGGAGCGGAAGTTTGACAGCCTGAATGCCCTCCGGGAGCAGGTTGGCCGGGACAAAGAAGCGGCGCTTTCCTATCTGATCTGAAAGAAAGTCCGGAGATCATTCTGGCAGGAAAACAGTGATTTCGTTTTATTGAATTCATGTTTGTGCTTGACGCTTGTTCTCTTTGATGTTATATTTCCTTTCGTTGGTTTCAAGCCGATGCTCAGGTTCAGGGTCACTCCGCCCGGGCCCGTGTATTTGGCGCTTCATTATAATCAGGAGGATTGAATATGATTAACAAGGATCTGAAGACGCAGATCATCAACGAGTATGGGAGAAAGCCCGGCGATACCGGTTCCCCGGAAGTGCAGATCGCAGTTCTGACCGAGAGAATTAAGGAACTGACCGAGCATCTGAAGGCAAACCCGAAGGATCATCACAGCAGAAGAGGTCTTCTGAAGATGGTCGGTAGGAGAAGAGGTCTTCTGGAGTATCTGAAGAAGAAGGATATCGAATCCTACAGAGCTCTGCTCGGAAGGCTCAACATCCGGAAGTAATTTTCAGCACCCTGGTCTCAGCGATGTAGGTCAGGGTGCTCTCATTGTAGAGACAAAACGGGCGGAGCGCATTTCCCCGAGGCAACTGCAAAGTCAGTCAACGTCAAAGCGATTCCCGCGAGCATGGGAATCTGCGGAAAAGTGGCGCGGGCGGGCATATCCCGCTGGCTAATCCGGAAGGTTCCCGCAATCAGGCGCATTGGCTGCTTTTGCAGTTGATTCGGAGATGGGTTTCGCCTGCCGATGTTTCAGATCATCCCTGAGGGGAAAGGAAGGAGAAACTGGTTTTATGCAGAAGGGCAAAAGCTATTCGATCGAGCTCGGCGGCCGGACACTCACTGTCGATATTGGCCGTGTTGCAGCTCAGGCGAACGGTGCGGCATTCATGCACTATGGAGACACCACCGTTCTTTCTACAGCTACCTCATCTGACAAGCCGAGGGAGGGGATCGATTTCTTCCCGCTCTCTGTTGAGTTTGAGGAGAAGATGTACTCCGTCGGGGAAATCCCGGGCGGCTTTAACAAGCGGGAGGGCAAGGCTTCCGAGAACGCGGTTCTGACGTCCCGCGTCATCGATCGTCCCATGCGGCCGCTGTTCCCCAAGGACTATCGGAATGACGTGACTCTCAACAACCTGGTCATGAGCGTGGACCCGGCGTGTCGGCCGGAGATCGTGGCCATGCTGGGCTCCGCCATCGCCACGAGCATCTCGGACATCCCCTTTGACGGTCCCTGCGCCATGACGCAGATCGGCCTGGTGGACGGGGAGTTTATCGTCAACCCGTCTCAGGCCCAGTGGGATGAGGGGGATCTGCAGCTGACTGTCGCCTCCACCGCCGAGAAGGTCATCATGATCGAGGCCGGCGCAAAGGAGATCAAGGAAGACAAGATGATCGAGGCCATCTACAAGGCCCATGAGATCAACCTGACCCTCATCGACTTTATCAAGAAGATCATGGCAGCTGAGGGGAAGGAGAAGAGCACTTATGAGAGCGCCGCGGTTCCGGAGGAGCTTTTTGCCGCCCTGAAGGAGCTGATCCCGGCTGAGGAGATGGAGGAAGCCGTCTTTACCGACCAGAAACAGGTTCGCGAGGAGAATATCGCGAAGCTGACTGAGCGCATTGAAGCGGCATGGGCCGAGGATGAGGAGAAGGCTGAATGGCTCGAGCTCCTTTCGGAGGCCATGTATCAGTACGAGAAGAAGACTGTCCGCAAGATGATTCTCCAGGACCATAAGAGACCGGACGGCCGGAAGATCGATGAGATCCGCCCGCTGGCGGCGGAGATTGACCTGATCCCGCGCGTGCACGGATCCGCCATGTTCACCCGTGGGCAGACCCAGATCTGCACCGTCACGACCCTGGCTCCCCTGTCGGAAGTTCAGAAGGTCGAAGGCCTGGACAAGAACATCACCGAGAAGCGCTACATCCATCAGTACAACTTCCCGTCCTACTCTGTTGGCGAGACAAAGCCGAGCCGCGGCCCGGGGAGAAGAGAGATCGGCCATGGCGCGCTTGCTGAGCGTGCCCTGCGCCCGATGATCCCCTCGAAGGAGGATTTCCCGTATGCGATCCGCTGCGTCTCTGAGACCTTCGAGTCCAATGGTTCCACCTCCCAGGCTTCGGTCTGCGCCTCCACCCTGTCTCTGATGGCGGCCGGCGTACCGATCAAAAAGCCGGTAGCGGGCATCTCCTGCGGTCTGGTGACCGGGGACAGCGACGATGATTACCTGGTCCTGACGGATATCCAGGGCCTTGAGGATTTCTTCGGCGACATGGACTTCAAGGTTGCCGGAACCCACGACGGCATTACGGCCATTCAGATGGACATCAAGATCCACGGCCTGACACGGCCCATCGTGGAGGAGGCCATTGCCCGCACCAAGCAGGCGAGAGAGTACATCCTGACAAATGTCATGGAGCCCTGCATCGCGGAACCGCGTCCGGAGATCTCTCCGTATGCTCCGAAGATTGTTCAGATCATGATTGACCCGCAGAAGATCGGCGATGTCGTCGGCCAGAG
Source organism: uncultured Lachnospiraceae bacterium (assembly GCA_902797665.1). GTDB lineage: Bacteria > Bacillota > Clostridia > Lachnospirales > Lachnospiraceae > Porcincola. Next base: position 8,078 of record CADBUA010000218.1, read on the forward strand.
GGGGAAGACCATCAACGAGATCATCGCCCGCACGGGTACCAAGATCGACATCGAGGATGATGGCTCGATCTCTGTCAGCAGCAACGACAAGAATGCCATCGACAGTGCCATCAACATGATTCAGATGATCACCACCGAGTTCGAGGCAGGTCAGATCCTGACAGGTACTGTGGTGTCCATTAAGGAGTTTGGCGCCTTTATCGAGTTCGCTCCTGGCAAGGAAGGGATGGTCCACATCTCCAAGATCGCGAAGCGCAGGATCAATCATGTGGAAGATGTCCTGACACTGGGCGACAAGGTCACGGTTGTCTGCCTCGGCAAGGACAAGATGGGCAGACTCTCCTTCTCCATGAAGGATGTCAAGCGGGGGCCCTACGAGTCCGCATAAACAAAAACGAAAAGCTGAAAGCTCCGGGAATTCCCGGGGCTTTTTCGTCATCCGGAGCTCCCCCGGGGTTCCAATCAGGAAGCGATCCTTGAAAGCGCGAATGCCCGGGCAGAGCTGAGGAGGGAATGGAGAGAGCAGGATCTCAGGGAAGATGGCGGAGATGGGCAGAGGCATGACGATTTCTTTGTGATTTCTCATGGACTCTCCTTGCTGAAGGTATCCTAATTGTAATAAAATTGCACTGTTTCTTAGGCAGGATGCCGGGACTTATGCACGCGACGATGAGAGTTGCCCTGTATGGCTTCAGGATGCGGGAGATGCAGAGGATCCAGCAAGATGGGACAAA
>CADBUA010000219.1 GCA_902797665.1 uncultured Lachnospiraceae bacterium
GGAGAAACAGAAAAAACAGAAAAAACAGGCAGAGGATGGCAAGATGGACATAGAGTTGACGGACAAGAGCGATCAGGCAGAATAAGACATACCCGCGAGCGTGAGAATCTGCGACATAATTGGCGCGAGCGGGCATATACCGATGAAACACCTGGCAAATTCGAATGGTTCCCGGTATAGAACAAAGTCTGTAACTGTCCTGTCAGCGTTGCAGTTATCCTGCGCAAAACATGATGCTGGAGAGCAAAGGCAAAGGGCGGGCGCACACTCAACGCGGGAATAGGAGCCTGCAGCCGGCCGAATGCCTGCAGACGCTTGCGAATGGACAGGCAGCATCGTTTCAAAAGGGCTTCTGCCCTGGTATTTGGCAAATCGACAGGATTCCCTTAAAAGCGCTGATCTGAGGATCAGCGCTTTTTTATGAGCCTGGGATTTTTGTGGATTTAGCCCGGAATGATGGCTTCCCTTTATGCACTTGGTAAAGCATCACGTTTCCAGGCATGAGCGAATTTGTCAGAATCACCACGAATCAGGGCCTCTCACGGCCTTTTTACTATACATAATGACAAATCAAATAGACGAAAAGACCTAGTTCAGACATGTCAAAACAGCTATAATAACGATAAGTTCGACGCCGGTGCAAAAGGACATAACATCGGCTGAAGATCGGGAAACCTATATACTATTTCAAGGAGGTAGCTGAACATGAGAAAAACTGGATTTTTGAGTGCGGCGCTTGCAGCCTGCCTGGCAGCCGGATTCACCATGAGCGCGTCCGCATATGATGTGGACAAGATCACCGTGAACATCTGGGACAACAACCAGCTGGCCGGACTTCAGCAGATTGCTGACGAGTGGACAGAGCAGAGCGGCGTCAAGGTTCAGATTGACGTAGTGGATTGGGACAACTACTGGACCTTGCTGGAATCCGGCGCATCAGGCGGAACACTTCCGGATGTTTTCTGGATGCACTCGAACGTCGTTCAGATGTACATGGAAAATGATATGCTTCTGAACCTGGATGAGTATATCGAGAAAGATGACAAGATTGACATGGCCAACTACTATGAAGGCGTGACCGATCTTTTCACCCGCGATGACAATGGCTCAATCTATGGTCTTCCGAAGGATCATGACACCATCGCTCTTCTGTACAACAAGGCACTGTTTGACAAGTATGGTGTCGATTATCCGACAGATGACTGGAGCTGGGAAGATGTGCTCGACGCAGCGACCAAGATCACCGAAGGCGGGAAGGACGATGGCGTCTACGGCTACGCGATCAACACCTCCAACAACCAGGACGGCTGGTACAACCTGATCTATGGCTACGGCGGAAATGTTGTCAGCGAAGATCACAAGTCCAGCAGCATCGGCAGTGATGAAGCGAAGGCTGGCATGGAGATGATGCGCAAGATTCTTGAAGTTTCCGCTCCGCAGATGACTGTCGCTGAGACCGGCACCGATGCGCTGTTCACTTCCGGACTTGCCGCGATGATCACACAGGGTTCCTGGATGATCAACACCTTCTATAAGGCTGAGAACCATGACGATTATGCATGGGCAATGATCCCCTACTCAGATGCCAATGGAAACGGCGCCTGTGATGAGGGCGAGAGAGTTTCCTGCTACAACGGCCTTGGCTGGTCCGCAAAGGCTGATCCGGAAGATCCGCAGGCCTGCTATGACCTGATCTCCTGGTTCTGCCAGGAAGAGCAGCAGAAGGAACAGGCGAAGCTCGGCGTGACCATGGGCGGCATGAAGGGCATCTCTGAAGATTTCGCTTCTGCATTCGAAGGTATGGATGTCTCTGCGTTCACGAAGGTTGAGGAGGCAGGTTCCCTCTTCTTCCGTCCGTATACCAGAAATACGCCGGTGTGGGAGGATGCTCTCCAGCAGGATGGCGCTTTCCTTAACGCATGGCAGGATCCGTCTGATCCTGAGTTGATGGCTCAGGCATGTGATAATGCACAGACGATCATTGAGAATGCGATCGCAGCAGAGTGATCCGCTGAATACAAGAGGTATATAGCTTAATCTGCAGCGCCCCTCCAGTCACAGGCTTCAGGGGCGCTGTTTCAGGCTTAAGCTGAAAGGAGGGAAACGTCAGTGAAGAAAGCAAAGATGTCTGTGGCAGCCAAGAAGGAGGAGAGATGGGCATGGCTCTTCGTCGCTCCGACAATGCTTGGATTGATCATTCTGAACTTCTACCCCATCGTCAGCACCATCTACCAGTCCTTCTGTAAGACAGGAGACTTCGGAAAAGGGAACATCTTCATCGGCCTCAAGAACTACCAGGCGGTTCTGGTGGACCCGGAAGTCTGGCAGTCATTCTGGAACACCATCAAATATGCCATCATTGAAGTGCCGTTTGGTATTGCGATCGCACTGGTTCTGGCTGTTCTTCTGAACAAGAAGATGATCGGCCGGTCTCTTTACCGCACGATCTTCTTTGTCCCGATGGTCTGCGCTCCCGCGGCTGTCGCCATGGTATGGCGCTGGATGTACAACACCCAGTTCGGCCTTCTCAACAATGTCTTCCACACCAAGATCGCCTGGATCTCGGATCCGAAGATTGCCTGGATCTCCGTCGGCGTAATCGGTGTCTGGTCCATCATCGGCTACAACATGGTGCTCTTTATCGGCGGCCTCCAGGATATTCCCGGAGACTTCTATGAGGCGGCAAGGATCGACGGTGCCAGCGAACTCCGTCAGTTCTGGTCCATCACCATTCCCCTTCTGAGCCCGACTACCTTCTTCATCGTTCAAACCCGTATCATCGGCGCACTGACCGTTTTCGACCTGATGTTCATGGTTATGGACAAGACGAACGTTGCTCTTAAAAATGTGCAGTCAGCGGTCTATCTGTTCTATCAGTACGCATTCACAAACGGCAACAAGGGATACGGCGCCACCATCGTCGTGGTCCTTCTGATCTTCATCATGATCCTGACCTTCATCCTGCAGCGTGTTGAGAAGAAGTGGGTCTATCACAACTGATGAGACTGGTCAGAAAGACCGGAAAGATTCAGATAAAGGAGAGAAACGATGATTGAAAGTGCTCAGAAAAAAGCGGCGATCCGGCGCACCTGTAAACATATCTTCCTGATTATCATGGCCTGTATCATGATCGTTCCCTTCGCCTGGATGATCCTTACAGCCCTGAAGACCAAGCAGGAATCCATCTCAGTGAACCCCTTCTACATCCTGCCAAGCAACGGCTGGCATTGGGAGAATTTCGCGACAGTGTGGAAGAGCTACAATTTCCTCATCCTGTACAAAAACACGCTTCTGATGATTTTCTTCCGTGTTCTCTGCGCGGTTCTGACCGCTACGATGGCGGGTTACGCGTTTGGAAGACTGAAGTTCCGTGGAAAGAACATCCTCTTCGCCATGGTACTCATCCAGATGATGGTCCCGGGCCAGATCTTCATCATCCCTCAGTATGTCATGGTCTCCAAGCTGAAGATGTTGAATACAACTTTTGGCCTGGTGTTCCCGGGCCTGGTCACAGCCTTTGGAACCTATCTCCTGAAGATCGGGTATGAAGGGCTGCCCAAAGAACTGGAGGAGGCTGCCGCCATAGACGGCTGCAACGTCTTCCAACGATTCTCACAGATCCTGATGCCGCTGACCAAAAGTTCCATGGTCTCGCTCGGCATTTTCACCGCGGTTTTCGCATTCAAGGATCTGATGTGGCCCATGATTGTCTGCACCAACTCGACCACGACCACGCTCTCCGCGGGTCTTGCGAAGATGCAGGGGCAGTATGGTTCAGAGTATCCGACACAGATGGCAGCGGCAACACTGGCGATTCTGCCTATGGTCGTCATCTATGTCATCTTCCAGAAACAGTTTGTGGAAGGCATCGCGACCTCCGGAGGAAAACTGTAACAGGGTAGGAGATTGCACAGGCCGGGAAGGACTCCTCCCCGGTCTGTTTTTTCTCTGCAGATGGGAGGCCTCTTTTGGGTTATGCCAGGGAGATATAGGGATAAGCTGTAAAGAAAAGGCAGATTTGACCTGCATGTGAGAATAAGAATAAAAGCTGTGGATGGGCGCATATTTTTATATCGGCTCCGGCTTATGAGCGCATCTGCCGGGAGGTATACCCGCGAGCGTAAAGATCCGCGATAAGGGTATGAGCGGATATACACCTCTTAGAAGCAATTGGAAAATCAAAATGCTTCCTGCTATAGAAATGGGAGGATTTCAGCTTGGGAAATCTTGAAAGGATCAGAGAGTGGAGAAAGGCGGAAGGGCGGAAAATGAGTACGCTGACCTTAAAGCAGAAGGTCTTTTATATCCGGGATTACTATGGGATCTGGATTCTGATCTCCCTCAGCCTTCTCATTTTTCTCATCTGGTTTCTGATCCATAGCCATACAGCAGTGTCCGGATACTGGCTCTATGCAGCTTTTCCCAATGCGGTAAATCCCGTGGGAGATGGCTCCGAGCTCTGGAAAGACTATGCGGAAGCATCCGCTTTCGACCTCACTGAGAAAAATCTGATCTTCAATGATAGCCTCTACTTTGATCCAACCCGGGCCGGAGGGACCAACAACAGCTATTATCAGATGTTTGTGGCGCTGATTGAGAGCGGAGATCTGGACATTGTCTGCATGCGGAGAGAGGAGCTTGAAGCCCTTGGAAAGTCCGGAAGGCTTCTGGATCTTCAATCGGACGCGGCGATGGGGCTTTCCGAGAAGTACAGGGACCGTCTGGTATACAGCATCCCTTATGATGAGGACTACAGCACGGAGCCTGTGGCCGTCGGGATCGATGTGAGTGACAGCCTCTTGATGACAGAGTACCGGATCTATGAGAGAAGCTGTGTCCTGGCGCTCAGCGCCTATACGAGCCGTGTTCCGGAGGCTGCCGCGTTTCTGGACTGGATTCTCGACTCGAAAATTGGACCGGTGGAGCAGGAGATTCTGGAGAGGGAGACGGAGGATTTTGAGCGATGAAGGGATGGATGCAGGGGATCTTTGGGGAGGACAGCCTGATTGGAAGGGTCACATCCCGGATCTGGATTCTGTTTGGGGCAAACCTTCTGTTTGTTCTCTTCAGCCTGCCGATTGTGACAGCGGGGCCGGCTTTTGTGGCCATGTATCATGTCTGCCTGAAGACACTCAGGTGGGACAATAACCTGAATCCTTTCCGGGAATTCTGGAAGGGCTTTGTCTCAAACTTTAAGCAGGCCCTCATCATCTGGCTGGGTGCCCTGGCCGCTTTCGCGGTCCTGATTCTGGATATCTCCTTCACGGTTCAGACGGAAGAGATGGTACGGATCTTCCGCTATCCGCTGTATCTTCTGGCAGGCTTTTTCCTGATGGTGCTGTTCCACTTTTTCCCTGTCTGCGCCGCGTTTTCTGACAACCTGAAGGGACTGCTGAGAAACGCGCTGTTTTTTGCCGCCAAAAACCCTGTTCGGGCGCTACTTGTTTTATTTCTGAACGCAGGTCCGATGATCTGGACTTACCGGGATCTGGTTCGAATTCCCCTCTATGCATTTGTCTGGGCTTGTATTGGCTTCTCGGGGATCGCCATGATCTGTTCCCGGCTATTGCTGAAAGATTTTTCAATCTATCTTCCGGACGTCTCTGTTCCGGATGAGACTGGAGAGAATGTATGATTCAATTTGATGAAAAACAGAGCCTGTTTCACCTCTCAACGAAGTCAAGCAGCTATGTTTGCGCTTTGACAGATGGTAAATGGCTGGGGCATCTTTATTATGGGAAGAAGCTCTCGGACACGGAAGGCATGCCCATGCTTTTCCGCAGCAATGAGTTCCCATTTACGCCCGCTGTAAACAATCGTGACAAGGTTCGCTTCCTGCAGTACTACCCGCTGGAGTATCCCACGGCCGGTGTCGGTGACTATCGGGAAAGCTGCCTGGA
>CADBUA010000220.1 GCA_902797665.1 uncultured Lachnospiraceae bacterium
AAATCAGCAGAAATGCGTCTGATAGATATAAATATATATGAAGATATAGATATAAGTGTCTAATATAGTCTTTATAGATATCAGGATATTTTATAATGTCCTTTGAAATCCTTAATGCGCATTATTTGCATAATAAATTATTTTCCAGAAAAGTTTTTGGAACCCAAAAGCTAATTCTTGCGCCCCATCATTCATGCGAAAGCTCACAGGCACCTGGATCGGGAACTCCGGCGTGTCTGCCGGAGACACCAGGTGCTACGGGAAGCATTCAAATATGCCAGGTGTTTCACCGGTATATGCCCGCTCGCGCCAGTATTATCGCAAATTCTCACACTCGCGGGTATACCTGTTTCCAATTACAGGCTTTCTCAGAAAATCCTCTTTACGCGAAAAAGCCCCTGTCTCAAAGAGCGTCTGCTCCAAGATCCAGGGGCCTTTTCTCAATCCGTTTTTACGTAGAAGACTTTCTGCCTGTTTTGCTTCTCTTTTCTCCTCTTTCTGATGCCTGCTGCAACCTCACCAGATCAGCAAACCAGGCTCTTACAGACCCATCCAGAGCACAGCTCCGGCGTCCTCAGCGGATGCGAAGGGTCCAGGAAGAACCTCTGTGCCTCTGTGATTGCCCAGATAGTCGACATCGAAATGGATGTCTGTGCCGTCCGGGTTCTCGTAACGCTGCTCGGGCTCAAAGGCTTTTCCCAGCGTATCCGTATGGATCATCTGGCAGCGGAACTCCTTCAGGAAGTCGTACACGTTGGTCTGAAGGACCGGCTTTCCGTCTTTCTCCGTAAGTTCTACTGTGACCTGATTCTCTGTGTCGACCAGGTTCCCTTTTTCCTTCTTCCATGCCTTGGCGCCATCGAAGTAGGCATTCCCCTCCGCCCAGACCGGCAGATAGGACCAATGATAGGGTTCCAGCTTCTTCATGTCCGGTGTGTCCGTATCCATATCAAAGTGGGGAATCCACTCCTCATAGGTCGGATACTCGTCAAAGACATGGGTACCCACCTCCCGGTTGTCGTAATCGACACCCTCGGAGCTGTCCCGGAGCAGCGCCTGAGATTCTGCCGGATACTTCTGAATGAAGATGTTGTTGTAGAAACGGTCATCCCCGTGAAGAATGGTCATAAAACCGCAGACTTCCGTCCTGTGCGGGATGTGATAGGGTGTGAACCTCTGTCTGAGAACCCCGTCTACGATGGAGTCTGTCGCCTCTCCCACAGCCGTGAGGGAGCCACAGATCAGGTTGTGGACCATCGCGATCCCCTCTGTCGCCATGCGGAGCGTGGCATCTGAGAGCAGGATGTTGTTGTCAATGAGGGTCGGCCCGTGGCTGACTTCCACAAAGATATCCTGACTGCACATACCACCCTTCAGCTGCTTTGCGAAGGCCGGACGGCTGTTATCGTGGAGAAGATTCTGGGAGATTCTGGTTCCCTGCGCCTCCCAGTCATTCCAGATCCCCATGGTGCAGTGGTGGATGTGGTTTCTGCGGATGGTGACATCGATGGCCGCATGCATCTTGATGCCCGCGATTTCCGCTCCGCCCAGTTCCATCATGTTGTTGATGTGGTGGATGTGGTTGTCCTCAATGATGGAGAAGACACCGCCCATACGGCCGATGATGCCGCCCTGCTCACAGTGATGGATGTCGCAGCGGCGGATGATGTGGGAGCCCACCTTCTCCTTCAGCCAGCCGTGGTACTGCCCTCTGCAGACCGCGTCCCGCTCCATCTGGGTCGGGCTCTTCACATGTCTGTTTGTGAAGTAGTGGTCATTGTCCGGATCATAGTACTTGCCGAGGCCGATTCCGGAGCACTTGCTGTTCGAAATCTCACAGTCCTCAATGATCCAGCCCTTGGACCAGTGGGGCCCGATCATGCAGTCCTGGAAGGCTGCAGGCGGTGCCCAGTTGGGCGCGGCCTTCTCGATCTTAAAGCCGGAGACCGTGATATAGCCCTTTCCGGTCTCATCCGGGAAGAAGCATTCCCGACGGACGTTGATCTCGATCTTCTCCTGGTTGGGATCTTTCCCCTGGAAATTGCAGAAAAGGACTGTCTCCTCCCCATCCTGCTCCGCGTACCATTTGCTCTTTGAAGACTCCGGATCCCAGGAGCACTCGTAGATTTCTCCCTTTTTCACCTCTTCGATGGAGGCGGCCTCATACAGCATTCTGTCATTCAGGTATACCGCTCCGGTGTGCTTGCTCCTCCCGGCGAAGTACCAGTCTCCATACACGTAGGTCGTGAAGGGGTTGTAGGATCCAAAGACCCCGTTGCTGACGCGGGCTGTCCAGACGCTTCCCTCTACATTCTCCCAGCCGGTGACCAGTTCTGCCCCGGAGATCACTGCCCCAAGAGGCTCCACGCTCCTATAGCTGATCCTTGCCTCCTCCGTTCCTCCGAAGCGAGGGTTCACATACTCCCGATAAACTCCCGGGAAGACGAGGACCTCGTCACCCGGAGACGCGATCTTTGCCGCTTCCTGGATTCGCTTGAAGGGACGTTCTTCTGTCCCGTTCCCATCAAATCCTGCTTTGCAATTTACATAAATCTTCATAAAGCAAAAACTCCTGTGTGAAATATGTGTATATGATAATT
>CADBUA010000221.1 GCA_902797665.1 uncultured Lachnospiraceae bacterium
GGATCTGGATTTGGTAAAAAGGTAAAAATACCGAAACGTGTCAAAAAAACCCTTGACGGATTCGGCAGTCTGATCTAGGATACAGTCATGAAAACGATTTAGTAAACGAAAAGGAGTTCAGAAAACGTTTTCGGTCTGGAAACCTTTCATGAATAGCTTCTACAAGCAGGAGGAGTAAAAATGAAGAAAAATCTGATCAGTTTCGTGCTTGCCGGCGCAATGGCAGGATCCCTTCTGGGCGGAAGTATGAGTGCTTTCGCTGAGGATGCTGAGGGCACCGTGCTCAACATCTACTGCTGGAACACCGAGTTCCAGGACAGAGTTACAGCCCACTATCCGGGATACGAGGCAGTCGATGAGACGCACGGAAAGATCGGTGATGTGAGTGTTGCATGGAATATTACTTCCAATCAGGACAACGCATATCAGATCAACCTGGACGAGGCACTGCTCGGTCAGGAAGAAGCATCCGCGGATGACAAGGTCGATATCTTCCTCTGCGAGGCTGACTATGCGAAAAAGTACATGAATACAGATTTCGCGATGCCGATTGCTGATCTGGGCATCACAGATGAGGAGCTTGCCAAGCAGTATCAGTATACGAAGGACGTCGCCAGTGATGAGAACGGTGTTCTGAAGGGGCTCTCCTGGCAGGCATGCCCGTCCGGACTGATCTACAACAGGGCGATCGCAAAGGAAGTCCTGGGATCTGATGATCCGGCCGATGTGCAGGAAGCGGTCAAGGATTGGGATGCCTTTAAGGCGACCGCGGACAAGATGAAGGAAGCAGGCTACCTGATGACAGCAGGCGTCAACGAAACCTTCCGCATCTACTCCAATAATTCCGCTGACTCTTTTGTCCAGGATGGCAAGCTTTCCGTCAGTGAAGACATGAATCGCTGGATTGATGACTCCAAGGAACTGATTGACAAGGGTGAGACGACCTCCGCCGCACAGTGGGGAGATGACTGGAGCAAGTACTTCTATCCGCAGGAAGAGGGCGGTGCGTTCTGCTACTTTGGGCCGCTTTGGTATTTCGGATTCTGCATGGCTCAGGATACAGAAGGCTCGATCGCTTATGAAGGCGGTTGGGGTCTGACAGAGGGACCGCAGTCCTTCTACTGGGGCGGTACATGGATCTGCGCGGCAGCAGGCACCGATAACCCGAGCCTGGTAGCTGACATCATGAGAGCATTGACTACGGACAATGAGATCATGAAGTCGATCGCGACGGTCGATCATGACTATGTCAACAACACAGAAGTGGTTGCTGAACTGGCTGAATCCGAAGACGGCAATTCCTCCGTTCTTGGCGGACAGAATCCTTATGGGATGCTGAGCAAGATCGCGGATACCATCGATCCGCAGAACCTGACTGCTTATGATCAGGGCTGTGTTGAGCAGCTTCAGGGCGCTATGAAGGATTACTATGATGGAAACGCCGAAAAGGAAGCAGCCATCGAGAACTACTACAAGGCAGTTGAGACACTGTATCCGGAATTGACTCACTGATCTGAAAACGGATGCAGAATGATCTTCCAGTAGGTTCAGTTTCATAGAAACGAAGAGTAGGGCCTGCCTGGGCAAAGGCAGGCCCTTTTATACAGGCAGAGGGCTTGAGCGATGAAAAAGAAAAGCAAGGTTGCCAGTTATAACAAATGGGGCTATATCTTCCTGATCCCATTTGTTGTCGTCTATATCCTGTTTCAACTGATCCCGATGTTCTCGACAGTCTACAACAGCTTTTTCGAGAACTACCGCTCCGGTCTGACCCAGGTCGGCCCAAACTTTGTCGGGCTGGACAATTACAGGATTCTCTTTCAGAACGGGGACCTGTGGAAATACACCGGGAATACCATGATCCTCTGGATTATGTGTTTCATCCCGCAGATGTTCTTCTCCCTCCTTCTGGGTGCCTGGTTTTCTGACAAAAGACTCCGCCTGAAGGCATCCCGCTTCTTCAAGACCGTGATCTATCTTCCGAATCTGATTATGGCCTCCGCTTTCGCAATGCTCTTCTTCACCCTTTTCTCCGACGGTGGTCCGGTGAACTCGATTCTTATGCAGTTCGGATTTTTCACTGAACCCTATAAGTTTCTCTCCCATGTCTGGTCCGTCCGTGCCCTGATTGCCTTCATGAATTTCCTCATGTGGTTTGGCAACACCACGATCCTCCTGATGGCTGGCATGCTGGGCATTGACCCGTCTCTGTTTGAGGTCGCCCAGGTGGATGGCGCCACCCCGACTCAGACCTTTTTCAAGGTCACGATTCCGCTTCTCCGGCCGATCATGGTCTATGTTTTCATTACTTCTCTGATCGGCGGCCTGCAGCTTTTCGATGTTCCGCAGGTTCTCACCAACGGCAGAGGGGATCCCACAGGGACTTCCATGACGCTGATCATGTATCTGAACCGCCATCTGTACAGTAAAAATTATGGGATGGCCGGCGCCCTTTCCGTGCTTCTGCTCCTGATCACCGGGGCCTTGTCTCTTGTGGTATTCAAGGTGACCGGAAACGCCGACCGGGTGAGAAAGCATAGATGAGCCAGAGAAAGAACCTGGGGCAGTTCTTATCAGCCCCTGAAAGAGATCATGCAGGGCATGACCTGAAAGGGATGATGGGCTGATCCAGGTGAGTGAATCAAAAACGTTCAGCATTTCAGCATATTTCCCAGGTGAAAGAACAGATAGAACAGCTAAAACAGATAAAACAGTTAGAACAGTTCTGTGTTCAGAGATCTGTGCTTCTGAGATACAGAGATGCCTTTCGATGATACAGATTGTCAGATCATCAGAGATTAAAGCTCTGCAGCCATGGGAAATCCAGTTTGGAGGAAAAAGAGATGTCGGAGAGAGTGTCTGGCAAAGGCGCCGGCCTGGATACAGGCAATGAAGCTTTCAAGGGAGTCGGCAGAACAAAAAAGGGAATGGGGCTTCACGCGAGACGGGTGATCGCGTACATAGTACTGATTCTGCTTTCATTTCTCTGTTTGTTCTGGTTTTACATTCTGTTCATTAACGCGACCAGGTCCCGTGGGGAACTGACAGCGGGGTTCACTCCGCTGCCCAGCAGCCACCTGGCGGAAAACTTTGAAAACATGCTGGGCAGCCCTCAGCCTATCGTGCGGGGGATGCTCAACTCGATTCTGGTTGCATCCCTGAGCGCGTTTTTATGTGTCTATTTCTCGACGATGACCGCTTACGCGATCCATGTCTATGAGTTTAAGATGAAGCGCTTCATGTTCACCTTCATCCTCATGATCATGATGGTTCCGACGCAGGTGACCGCCCTCGGGTTTTTGCAGCTGATGAACAAGATCGGTCTGATCAACAGCTATATCCCCCTGATTGTCCCCTCCATCGCGGCCCCGGCTACCTTCTTTTACATGAAGCAGTATATGGAGAGCACCCTTCCTTTAGCGCTTGTGGAAGCCTCCAGGATAGACGGAGCCGGAGAGTTTGCGACCTTCAACCGGATCTCCCTTCCGCTGATGAAACCCGCCCTGGCTGTGCAGGCGATCTTCACCTTTGTCGGGAGCTGGAACAACTATTTCGTCCCGGCTCTGATCCTGAAGGACAATAAGATGAAAACCCTTCCGATTCTGATCGCGGAGCTGAGAGGCGCGGACTTCCTGAAGTTTGACATGGGTGTGGTCTACATGACCATTGCCTTCTCTATCTTCCCTGTCATCCTGGTCTACCTGTTTCTCTCAAAATATATTGTCGGCGGTGTGGCGCTTGGCTCTGTAAAAGGGTAAACTGGAACGGGATCTAACCTTTTGCCTTTTATCAGAAGAAAGGAACAGGAGGCATTTGAGCGATCCGGAACGCAAAGGCAGACAGAGAAAAGTCGGAGACAGATCTGGATTCCATGAGACATGATCTGGCAGAAGGACATGGACTGAGCGAAACACGCGAGCTGGAAACTTGGAGGGAGGCGTCTTTATGGTATCCGTAAAGGACATCGCGAGGGAGTGCAATGTAAGCATTGCGACAGTGAGCAAAGCACTCAACAATTACGGGGATATCGGAGAGACGACGAGAGAGAAGGTGAAGGAGTGCGCCGAAAGGCTGGGCTATTTCCCCAACTCTTCCGCCAGGGCTCTGAAGACGAAGCGATCCTATAACCTGGGTGTCCTTTTTAAGGAAGAGGCAAACAGCGGCCTGACTCATGACTTCTTTTCCCATGTGCTGGAAAGCCTGAGAGAGACGGCAGAGGAGAATGGTTATGATATCACCTTCACCAGCCAGTACATTGCCAGGCGGAAAATGACTTATCTGGAGCACTGTGTCTACCGTGGGCTGGACGGGGTGGTCATCGCCTGCGTGGATTTCTCTGCCCCGGCTGTCCAGGAGCTGATCCAGAGTGATCTGCCGGTGGTCACCATTGACCACGTTTTCGACAGCCGCATCGCGGTTGTCTCTGACAATGTGCATGGCATGCGCGACCTGGCCGAGTATGTGATCTCAAGGGGACATAAGAAAATCGCGTATATCCATGGCCTGGACTCTTCGGTTACCCGGGCACGGGTGGCCAGTTTTCATCACACGCTGGCAGAACATGGCCTCTCTGCCGGGGAGGAGTACACCCCGGAATGTCCCTACCGGGATTACAGACTGGCAGCGAAACTGACGGAGGATCTCCTTGCCCTGAAAGAACCACCGACCTGCATTCTTTACCCGGACGACTATTCCTGTTTCGGGGGATACAATGACCTGGTGCGGAGAGGCTACAGAATCGGTCAGGACATCTCCATTGCCGGTTATGATGGGATCGAGCTTACAGGCCTCCTGAACCCACAATTGACCACCATCCACCAGGACACGGACAGTATCGGAAGTATTGCGGCGCGCAAGTTGATCTCTCTGATCGAGGAGCCGAAGACCACCATCATAGACAAGATCGTCGTGCCAGGAGCCTTGGTAGAAGGCGGAACTGTGGCAGATCTCACAGGGACAGGGAAGCAATGAGGGTGGGAAGGATTATTCGGAGAAAATAAACCCATAACAGAGATAAAAGCAAAATGTGAAACATATACTATACTATACTATAATATAATATATCATGCTATACTATATTATATTATTCTATAATATATTACAGTAAAATAAAGAATAGTACAGTATACAGATAAATAAGAAATTAATTATTTATTGAATAAAGATTTCAAGACATCAATTTGATATTTAAATAATCAAATATTAGATGTATATGCAAATATCAGAAACCCTTTCAGCTTCTTGCTGAGAGGGTCTTTTTGCGATAGAGTGAATTGAGCGAAAATGGGAGA
>CADBUA010000222.1 GCA_902797665.1 uncultured Lachnospiraceae bacterium
TAGGCGGCATATTCTGGGGGATCCGAGCATTCATGTTCGATGAGAATCTGATTCTTTCGGGACTTCAGAACAGGGAACTGACCACAAAGTCATGGATCTTCAGATAGGTATCCGGGCTGTAATGGATTCCATCCGCGGTCTCAAAACCGGTCTCCTCAAGCATCGAAGCAGAGTCGAGATAGCGCTCCGGGAAGGCTTCCCGGAGTGCCTCATTCAGCGCGTCGACACGCTCCTGCGTGATGAGGTCCAGGGAAATGGGAGAGAAGTCCATCTCTGCCATGAGGTCATGATCGATGGGATTGACGGAGAGAAACCAGAAGTCAGTTTCAGGAAAATCCCGGATGATCTCCCGGTAGGCGCTGAGATAGCGTTCGATCTGGTCTGGATCGTTCACCCCCAGGTTCAGAACCACCCTGAGATCTGGGTTTACACGGAGAATGGAAGCCATTCGCTTCCTCCCTGTTTCATTGAACCAGGCGCAGCCCTCCCCGACCTCGGCGACGGAAAGACAGAGATCTCCGATCCGCTGCTTTTCCAGCGCGCTTTGCATACCGACGGTTCGTGAGTCTCCGACAAAAAGGATGCGGTGCTTTGGCAGAATTCCTCCCTGACCAGCCTGAAAAAGCGTGCCGGAAGCCTTTGCTTCGACGAAGCTGAGCGCTTCAGATTCCATCAGACTCGGGGTTTCTGAGAGCCTGGCATCTTCAGCTGCTGGACTCTCTATGCTCCTTTCCTCTTCGGCATTGAGAAGCGCTGTCTGAAAAGAAGTCCCTACGCTCAGGTCCATGGATTCGGATTCCAGACGATCCACGTCCCGGTGAACCAGGACGGCGAGCCCTGAAAGCAATAGAATGCCAAGCATCGCAGAAGCCAGCTGAGCGATTGTTCGTTTGTCCATCCTTTTTCCCTGCTCTTCCTTATGAGACCTGCCGCGTTTTTTTCCGCTACATGGAGGATCTGCCCTGTATAGTCTTCGGATCGCTGCGAAAACTGACGCAGGCGGTATCGTCACATGAAATCTGTGCCCGCCCCTTTCTTTACTGTTCTGAGTTCTGGCTCAGCGCAAAATACGAAAAGCTGACAGGACACGAAAGGCCTTCCAAACCCTGAAAACGCGGGATCTCCTCGACTTTGAGCCCTGATTCAGAGATCTTCCAGAATCAAGACTCCGGCAAGGGATCATCAGGCGTTGTCCCTGGCAGCGACAGCAGCTTCGATCATCTGGAAAAGAAGGACTCCTCTGATGACAGAAGCTCGCAGGATGCCTCCTGGCAATGCCCTCCGGATCAGCCCCGGGACTTCAAAATGCCTGATTTCCGGGCATTGGTGCAGTACTATTCTAACACAAACAAAAAATGTGAAAAGTTTATGGAGGGGTATTGACAAAAAAATGGAGGCGGCCTATTATAATGCCATGATGTTAGCACTCCAATAAAACGAGTGCTAACAAATCAGACGGAAGGAGGAAGAGGAGATGGAAAAGGAACTTGATGACCGGAAGTGGACAATCCTGAAGGCCATCATCAAGACCTACCTCGAGACAGGGGAACCGGTTGGTTCCCGGACGATCTCGAAGTTCCCGGATCTGAATCTGAGTTCCGCGACAATCCGCAATGAGATGTCGGACCTGGAGGAGCTGGGACTGATTCTTCAGCCGCATACGTCCTCCGGACGGATCCCCTCGGACGCAGGCTACCGACTGTACGTGGACCGCATGCTGGCGGAGAAGGACGCTGAAGTCGAAAAGATGAAAAGTGCCATGGTGCAGAAAGAGGCAGTTCTGATTGAACGTCAGGACAAGATGGAACTGCTGTTGAAGTCTGTGGTCCGCTACCTGGCGGTGAACACGAACTATGCGACGATGATCACGAGTCCCCAGTATCACCGGACCAAGCTGAAGTTTATTCAGCTGTCGGTCATCGACGAAGGCCAGATCCTGGCGACAGTGGTAGCGGAAGGGAACGTGGTAAAGAACCGTGTCATTCACATGGAACACGGCCTCAACCACGACATGGTCCTGGAGATGAACATCCTCCTGAACAGCAGGCTGAACGGTCTGACCATCGAGGAAATCAATCTGGGGACCATCGCCAGACTCAAGGAGGAAGCTGGAATCCATTCGAATCTGATCTCAGAGGTGCTGGACGCAGTGGCGGACGCCATCTCCCGGGAGGAGGATGTGGAGGTCTACACCAGCGGAGCGACCAACATCTTTAAGTATCCGGAGCTCTCGAGCGATACGGAAAAGGCCAGCGGCCTGATCGGGGCATTCGAGGAAAAGCACCCGCTTCTGACGCTCCTGGGGGAGAAAGAGACCAGCGGGAACGGAATCCAGGTGACGATTGGCCGGGAGCTGAACAACGAGGACATGAAAGACTGCAGTGTCGTGACAGCCAGCTATGATATGGGCGGCGGGATCTATGGAAAGATCGGCATCGTCGGCCCAAAACGGATGGATTACGACAAGGTGGTCGGGATCCTCAAAGAGGTCACGGACCAGTTGGATCGAATCTACGGCAAAAGCGGGAGCAGCAATACGGATCAGATCGGACAGGGTCCCGGAGACAACGCGTATTAGCGGCTGCTGCTTTGGGATTTTCGAAGAAATATATGCGGGCGTGAGCGTTTTGAACGCTTTTGCCTGATGGGCGAGAGGCCATGTGGCGGCGCGGTATAGAGGTTCAGCCGGAGGCAGGAAGCAGGAATGGAAGAAGAGATGAAGAATCTGGATCGCTCGGAAATGGACGGGCGTGCAGAAGGAGAAGTTGTGGAAGACTTAAAGGATCAGGCCGCGGATGCGGCCGCCTCAAAGGAAGAGACAGAGGAGATGACAGAGACTGAAGAGGCCGGAGAGACCGAACTGTCTGAAGAGGCCAAAGAGACTGAAGAGTCTGAAGCGACTGAAGAGATAAAAGAGACTGAGGAGAATCCGGAGTCGGCAGCGGAGACGGAAGAGGCCGATCAGGCTGAGGATTCGGGGGATGCCCCGGATGGGATCGTTGGGAAGGCTGGCGAGCCAGAAGAGAAGAAAGGACCCCGCTTCTTTGGACTTGGGAAGAAGAAGGATAAGCGGGATGAAAAGATTGAAGAGCTGACCGACCAGGTCCGGCGGCAGATGGCGGAGTTCGACAACTTCCGCAAGCGGACGGACAAGGAAAAATCCCAGATGTTCGACATGGGTGTCCGGGATGTGATCGAGAAGATCCTGCCGGTCGTTGACAACTTTGAGCGGGGCCTGGAGACCGTCGGGGAGGACGGGGAGAATCCCTTCGTGGAGGGGATGAGAAAGGTCTACAAACAGCTGATGACGGTACTGGACGGTTTGGGTGTCAAGCCGATTGAGGCGGTCGGGCAGCCGTTTGATCCGGCTTTCCACAATGCAGTGATGCACTGTGAGGATGAATCGGTCGGAGAAAACACCGTGGTGCAGGAGTTCCAGAAGGGCTACCTCTACAAGGACACGGTGGTGAGACATAGTATGGTGAAGGTCGCGAACTGAGCTTCAGACTCCGCCTTTTGAATAGATGCGAGCCTGGCAGGAGAAAGGTTATTCAGCTTGTTGAATCCCCTCTCACAGATCCTGATGGAGACTGCCGGGATCTCAGAACTGAAATGAGACAGAAAGCGGATTTATCCGCATCCGCGCCTTTGCGGCGCAATACATAGAACAGGAATAGATGGAGGATTGTTATGGGAAAAATCATTGGTATTGACCTTGGGACAACAAATAGCTGCGTAGCAGTCATGGAAGGCGGAAAGCCGACCGTAATCGCCAACGCGGAAGGTGCCCGCACGACCCCGTCGGTTGTCGGGTTTACAAAGAACGGGGAGCGTCTGGTGGGTGAGCCGGCTAAGCGCCAGGCTGTCACAAACTCGGACCACACGGTCTCCTCGATCAAGCGTCACATGGGATCCGACTACAGGGTCGACATTGACAGCAAGAAGTTTTCACCGCAGGAGATCTCCGCGATGATCCTTCAGAAAATGAAGGCTGACGCAGAGGCATATCTGGGCGAGAAGGTCACCGAGGCGGTCATTACCTGCCCGGCTTACTTCAACGACGCACAGCGCCAGGCGACCAAGGACGCCGGCAAGATTGCGGGCCTGGATGTCAAGCGAATCATCAACGAGCCGACGGCCGCTGCTCTGGCCTATGGTCTTGACAACGAGAAAGAGCAGAAGATCATGGTCTACGACCTGGGCGGTGGCACCTTCGATGTCTCCATCATTGAGATCGGCGACGGTGTCATTGAGGTTCTTGCCACCAACGGCAACAACCACCTGGGTGGTGATGACTTTGATGCCCGGATCACCAACTACATGATCCAGGATTTCAAGAACAAGGAAGGCATTGATCTGTCCAAGGACAAGATGGCCCTGCAGAGACTGAGAGAGGCCGCTGAGAAGGCGAAGAAGGAACTCTCCTCCGCTACGACGACCAACATCAACCTGCCGTTCATCACAGCCAATGAGTCCGGCCCCAAGCACTTTGAGATGGACCTGACAAAGGCGAAGTTCGATGAACTGACCGCTGACCTGGTGGACGCGACAGCGGAACCGGTGCGCAAGGCTCTGGCGGACGCAGGAATCACCGCTTCTGAGCTGGGCAAGGTTCTTCTGGTGGGCGGCTCCACCCGCGTGCCGGCCGTTCAGGAGAAGGTAAAAGCCCTGACCGGCAAAGAGCCGAGCAAGACCCTGAACCCGGATGAGTGTGTCGCTGTCGGCGCTGCCATCCAGGGCGGCAAGCTTGCGGGCGATGCGGGCGCAGGCGATATCCTGCTTCTGGATGTCACCCCGCTGTCTCTGTCCATTGAGACTTTGGGCGGTGTCGCGACAAAGCTGATTGAGCGGAACACGACCATCCCGACCAAGAAGAGTCAGATCTTCTCCACCGCAGCTGACAACCAGACAGCTGTTGATATCCATGTGGTGCAGGGCGAGCGCCAGTTTGCCCGCGACAACAAGACCCTCGGGCAGTTCCGTCTGGATGGGATTCCGCCTGCACGCAGGGGGGTGCCGCAGATCGAGGTTACCTTCGATATCGACGCGAACGGCATCGTGAATGTCTCCGCCAAGGATCTTGGGACCGGCAAGGAGCAGCACATCACGATCACGTCCGGCTCCAACATGTCTGACGATGAAATCGATCGCGCTGTCAGGGAAGCCGCTGAGTACGAGGCACAGGATAAGAAGCGCAAGGAAGGCATTGATGCCAAGAATGACGCTGACGCGATGGTTTTCCAGACAGAGAAGGCCATGGAAGAAGTCGGCAGCAAGATTGATCCGTCCGACAAGGCGGCGGTTGAGGCTGATCTGAACGCCCTCAAGGACATCATCGCGAAGTGCGGCGACGAGCTGAGCGATGCTCAGATCAATGACCTGAAGGCCGGCAGGGAGAAGCTGATGAACAGCGCCCAGAAGCTGTTTGAGAAGGTTTACCAGCAGCAGGCCGGACAGGCCGGACAGGCCGGACCGCAGGGCGGGCCAGGCTTTGACGGCGGCCAGACCTATGGCGGGCCGGGTGCCGGAAGCGGCATGAACGGCAGCAATGATGACGATGTCGTCGATGGAGATTTCCGTGAAGTCTGATTCAGACGGAAACATCCCTTGATGCATCTGGCAGGAAATATGGAGGGCGGGGGAGTCATTTGACAGAAGAGCCGCCCTGAGATAAGCTTTTTTGAGCTGCCGCCACAGTTGTGGCGGCAGCTTCAGCCATGCCCGGGCTTTTCGGGCTGGCAGGCGCTTGTTTGAGAGGAGACTACTGTTCGTTGAGATTCTGCTTTCGTTGGAGCTGAGCGAAGGGTGGGGTAGGAGTTCTATGGCAGAGAAGAGAGATTATTACGAGGTGCTCGGCGTCTCCAAGGATGCGGACGCGGAGGCTTTGAAGAAAGCCTATCGGCAGCTGGCGAAAAAGTATCATCCGGATATGAATCCGGGCGATGAGGCAGCTGCTGAGAAGTTCAAGGAAGCATCGGAAGCGTATGCGGTGCTGAGTGATCCGGATAAGAGAAGACAGTATGACCAGTTCGGCATGGCTGCGTTCGATGGCTCGGGTGGCGGGGGATACGACTTCAGCTCGATGGATTTCTCCGATATCTTCGGCGATCTGTTCGGAGGCGGTATGTTCGGGGACTTCTTCGGAGGCGGCAGGTCCAGAGGACCGGCCAATGGGCCGATGCAGGGCGCACATGTGCGGGCCCGGCTCAATATCACCTTTGATGAGTCGATCAAAGGCTGCACCAAGAACCTGGACATCTCGCTCAAGGACGAATGCACGACCTGCCACGGAAGCGGCGCGAAGCCGGGGACAAGCCCGAAGATCTGCCCCAAGTGCAAGGGCAAAGGTCAGGTGGTCTATTCACAGCAGACCATGTTTGGGGTCATGCAGAACGTTCAGGGCTGCCCGGACTGCCACGGAAGCGGAAAGATTATCACGGACAAGTGCCCCAATTGCGCGGGGAGCGGATACACGTCCAGCCGCAAGACCATTGAGGTCACGATTCCGGCTGGCATTGACGACGGGCAGAGCATCCGGATCCGTGGAAAGGGAGAGCCCGGAATCAATGGTGGGCCGAGGGGGGATCTCCTGGTGGAGATCATGGTCGGACGGTCCAACCAGTTTATCCGCCAGGATATGGACATCTTCTCCAACGTGGAGATCAGTTTCGCGCAGGCAGCCCTGGGCGGTGACCTGAGAGTTCCCACAGTTGACGGGGATGTGATTTACTCCGTCAAGCCGGGCACTGTGACGGGTACGCGCGTCCGCCTGAAGGGCAAGGGTGTCCCCAGCGTTCGCAGCAGCAATGTGCGTGGAGACCATTATGTCACCCTGATGATCAAGACACCGACGCATCTCTCCAAGGAGGCACAGGAACTGCTTCGAGAGTTTGACGCCATCACCGGGGACAGCCTGAACCGGGGGCCGCTGGGGCCGGATGAGCAGCCAGAAGGGAAAAAGAAAAAGAAAAGCTTCATGAACAAGATGAAGGAAGCCTTCAATGATGATTGATCTCACTGGGTGCGCCTGAAGAGGCCAATAAAAGAGATGCCGCTTTTGCGGCATCTCTTTTTGTGCGCACAGAACAGGGGGAGACAGCTCCTCTTCCTTTACGGATTCGGCTGCATCATGTATAATCCAGTCAGTTTCAGAAGCTTTGAATTTTTAGATGAAATGACAGGATCATGATTCAGGAAAGATGGGAGTCTGCAGCGTGGAAGCTGTCACGGGCGTCCTTTCTGGACGATTGTCATAGATCTGAGCGCTGCAGCCGGATGGCTCCTGTGCTTCCCGGAATTGCTGAGATTTGGCAGAGACAGAGCGAAAACAGCGAAAGAATAGAAGCAGAATAGAAGCAGAATAGAAGCAGAACAGAAAAAAGAGCAGAAAATAACAAAAACTGGATAAAACCGAGCGAAAATATACCCGCGGGCGTGAGGATCTGCGACAGAATTTGGCGCGAGCGGGCATATACCGGTGGAACACCTGGCAAATCCGAATGCTTCCCGGTATAAACAGAAAGATAAAAATAGAGATAAATTCACAAAAGAAAGGAAAATTCAATCTATGTACTGTTACAGGAAGGTAACCGACGATCTGATCTGGGTCGGTGCCAATGACCGGCGCCTTGCCATGTTTGAGGGGGTATACTCCGTGCCTTATGGGGTATCCTACAACTCCTATCTGCTCCTGGATGAGAAGACGGTCCTTTTTGACACGGTGGATGCCGCGGTCGGAACCGTGTTTTTTGAGAACGTGGAGAAAGCTCTGGACGGCCGCTCTCTCGACTATGTGGTTGTACATCATATGGAGCCGGATCACTCCGCAACCCTGGAGGACCTTCTGCGCCGCTATCCGGATGCGAAGGTTGTCTGCAACAATAAGATCGAGGGGATGATCCGGCAGTTCTTCGCTGCTTTCCCTGGAAAGGTAGAGATTGTCAAGGAAGGCAGCAGCCTTTCCACCGGCAGGCATGAGCTGACCTTTGTCAACGCTCCGATGGTGCACTGGCCGGAGGTCATGATGACCTTTGACAAGACTTCGGGGATTCTCTTCTCCGCGGATGCGTTCGGGACCTTCGGCGCGATCAACGGCGCGCTCTTTGCCGATGAGGTGAACTTTGAGCGGGATTACCTGGATGAGGCGAGGCGCTACTACACGAACATCGTCGGCAAGTACGGGACCCAGGTCAGTGCGGTGCTGAAGAAGGCAGCGGCTCTGGACATCAAATATATCTGCCCGCTTCACGGCTTTGTCTGGCGGAAGAACCTCTCTGATTTTCTGGGATGGTATGAGCACTGGGCGAGTTACACGCCCGAGGAAACCGGTGTTGTGATCGCCTATGCCTCGGTCTACCATCACACCGAGAACGCGGCGGAGTGCCTGGCGGTGCGCCTGAGAGAGCGCGGGATTCAGACGGTCATGTACGATACCTCTGTGACCCCGGCATCTGAGATTGTCGCGCAGGTTTTCCGCTACAGCCATCTGGTGCTGGCATCAACGACCTACAATGCGGGTATCTTTGTTCAGATGGAAAGCTTCCTGCATGATCTGACTGCTCACAACATTCAGAACCGCACCGTGGCGGTCATTGAGAACGGTTCCTGGGCGCCGACCAGCGGCAAGCTCATGCGGGAGCTCATCGGCAAGTGCAGGAACATCAACGTCCTGAATGAGTCTTTGACGATCAAGTCGGCCCTCCGGGAGGATCAGTTGGGAAGCCTCGACGCCATTGCGGAAGCGATCGATGCCTCGATTCCGAAGAAGACGGAAGTCACCGCTATCCCGGCAAAGGCGGAGGAAGCGCAGACATCGGCGCCCATCATCGACAGCAAGGCCATGTTCAAGCTCAGCTACGGTCTTTTCGTGCTGACGGCAAAGAACGCGGAGAAAGACAATGGCTGCATTATCAATACGGTGACGCAGATCACCTCCGAGCCGCTCCGCATTACGATCGCGGTGAATAAGGGCAACTATACGAACGCCATGATCCACGAGAGCGGCATATTCAATGTCTCAGTCCTGTCCGAGGATGCTGTCTTCGACACCTTCAGGCAGTTCGGCTTCCAGAGCGGCAGAAACGTGGACAAGTTCGCGGATTTCCAGGAGACCGAGCGATCCGCCAATGGTCTTCTCTATGTCACCAAAGGAACGAACGCGATGATGTCCGCCAAGGTGATCGCTGCCCAGGAGTACGAGACGCATACGGTGTTCACAGCAGAGATTACCGAGTGCCGGATTCTCTCTGACGCTGCCAGTGCTACTTATGCCTACTATTTCGCGCACATTAAGCCGAAGCCACAGGCCACGGAAACGAAGAAAAGCGGCTGGGTATGCAAGATCTGCGGCTATGTGTACGAGGGGGAGGAGCTTCCGGCTGATTTCGTCTGTCCGCTCTGCAAGCACCCGGCCAGCGACTTTGAGAAGATCAGCTGACATTTTGTAAAAGGCAGGGAAAGACAGAGCCGGGAGGCTCTGCCGGCCCTTGGCTGATAGAAAAACCATTTATACATCACAAAAGGAGAGGAACAATGAAAAAGGTATGTGATCTTTGCGGATGGGAATACAACGAGGAGGAAGGGTATCCGGATGGCGGGATCGCCCCGGGGACAAAGTGGGAGGATCTTCCGGATGACTTCACCTGCCCGCTCTGCGGCGCTGGCAAGGATGAATTCAGTGATGCAGACTGAGTTTTTCCGTGATTTTACCCCGTGAGTGACATCTGTGGGATCGATCAGCTCTCGGGTTTGCCTTCAGCCCCGCGGTGACGCGGGGCTGACTTGCCGCATGGGTTTTTGCGATACATGGCAGCATCTGCCGGAGACTGAATTCAGACCTCTGGATGAGTGCTCAGGGCAGGAGCCTCATCCCCGGGGCAGTTTAGGAGGACAAATGAAAAAAGGAGTGATTCTGGATGTGGACGGGACCCTGTGGGATGCGGTGCACGTGATCATGGACTCCTGGAATGCCTACCGGAAGATGGCAGTCCCGGAGATGCCGGGCGCCTTTCGCTATGAGGAGATCAGCGGCATTCTGGGAAAGACGATGACAGAGATCGGGGATATCTGCTTTGCCCCGCTGGATCCGGAGCGACGCCGGGCTGTCATGGAAGAGATCATGGAATATGAGGTGCTGTATCTGAGAGAGCACCCTGGAAAGGTCTACCCCGGTGTGAAGAAGACCCTGGAGCGTCTGAACGATCTCGGCTACAGCATTACCATCGTCAGCAACTGTCAGAAGGGCTACATCGAAGACTTCCTTCTGGCCAGTGAGACGGAGCGTCTCATTGAGGACCATGTCTGCTTTGGGGATACTCTTCAGAAGAAGAGTTTCAGCATCCGGCTTTGCGCTGAGCGGAATCATTTGGATCAGGCGGTCTATGTCGGCGATACCGCCGGGGATCTGATCTCCGCCAGGGAGGCCGGCTGCGGCTTTGTCTATGCCCGCTACGGCTTCGGTTCGGTGGACCCGGAAAAGGAGGGGGTTCCAGCGGTGGATTCCTTTACGGAGCTGCCGGAAGTGCTGGAATGTGAGGATCTCTGGAAAGTGAGGGGGACATGTTCATAGCATCGCGCTGGAAGGATTATGAGCTTCTGGATACTTCCGAGGGGGAGAAGCTGGAACGCTGGGGAAAGTATCTGCTGATCCGCCCGGATCCCCAGGTGATCTGGAACACGCCCAGGACGCACAGGGGCTGGAGGCTGCCGAATGCCCGTTATCACCGCTCCAACCGGGGCGGGGGTGAGTGGGAGTTCTTTGATCTGCCCAAAATCTGGCAGATTCGCTACAGGACCGAAAACCTGGATCTGACCTTTCAGCTCAAGCCCTTTTCCTTTAAGCACACCGGTCTCTTTCCAGAGCAGGCGGCGAACTGGGAGTGGTTCTCGGAAAAGATCAGAAAGGCGACAGGCACTGGCAGGGAGGTACGCGTTCTGAATCTCTTTGCCTACACCGGCGGCGCGACCCTGGCAGCCGCCCAGGCAGGCGCTATGGTCGTTCATGTAGACGCCTCCAAAGGGATGGTTCAGTGGGCGAAGGAGAACGCGTCCTCCTCAGGCCTCTCCGACGCGCCGATCCGCTTTCTGGTAGATGACTGCAAAAAGTTTGTGGAGCGTGAAATCCGGCGGGGGAACCACTATGACGCGATCATCATGGATCCGCCCTCCTATGGGCGCGGCCCTAAGGGCGAGGTCTGGAAGATGGAGGACGCGATCTACGGGCTGATCCAGGAGAGCGCGATGCTGCTCTCGGAGGATCCGCTGTTTTTCCTGGTCAACTCCTACACCACAGGCCTGGCGCCAGCGGTCCTGACTTACATGATTTCGATGGAAGTCGAGAAAAAGTACGGGGGGATCGTGCAATGCCAGGAAGTCGGACTCCCGGTAAAGGAGAGCGGTCTGATTCTCCCCTGCGGCTCTGCCGGAAGATGGGAGAGGCCATAAGGGAGGCAATAAGAGAGGCCGTAGGAGAGGCCATAAGAGA
>CADBUA010000223.1 GCA_902797665.1 uncultured Lachnospiraceae bacterium
GGAAGCTCCACAGGCTCCATCATCTGGCCCATCATTCCGTCAGCCAGAATCGCCACCGGATTGCGGTACTCTTCCGCGATGTCAAAGGCCCTGTAAATGAGGTCGACGCACTCCTGAATGCCGGAGGGCGCAAAGACCAGGACTCTCGCGTCCCCATTGTAGCCGCCGCGGGTGACCTGGAAATAGTCAGCCTGGCCTGGCTGAATCGAGCCGACGCCGGGACCGCCGCGGGAAACATTCAGAAGGACCACCGGGACATCCGCGGAGGCGATGAAGCCGATTCCTTCCTGCATCAGAGCATAGCCCGGGGAGGAGGTGGAAATAAAGACTCTGCCGCCGGAGGCTGCCGCGCCGAAAGCCATACTGATCGCCGCCAGCTCGGATTCTGCCTGAATAAAGGATCCGCCGGACTTCGCCAGTTCATGGCTCATATATTCCGGGATTTCATTCTGCGGCGTGATCGGATAGCCGAAGTAACAGTTGACGCCTGCGCGGATCGCAGCTTCGCCGAAGGCTTCATTGCCCTTCATCAAGACTCTTGCCATGACTCACCCTCCTCCAGTTCGTAGATGCTGATGCAGTAGTCGGGACACATCACCGCGCAGCTCGCACATCCGATACACTTTTCCTGATCGGTCATGCCCGCGGGATGGTAGCCCCTCTGGTTGACCTCGGGGTCCAGTGCCAGGATATGCTGCGGACAGAAATTGATACATAGCTCGCAGCCCTTGCACTTTTCGCGGTTGAAGACAACCTTGAATCTTCTCTTCATCTCTTCTCCTTCCGGCTTTTGCGTATGTCACACCGCTTTGTCCCCCGGGAGCTCCCGGGGGAGGCAGTGTTTTTTATTACAGCTTGTTCCTGATGATCTTCCCACTCACGGTCTTCGGAAGCTCCGTGCAGAACTCCACGATCCGCGGATACTTGTAAGGCGCCGTACGTTTCTTTACGTAGGACTGAATCTCCTTTTTCAGCTCCTCAGTGCCCACTGTTCCCTTTACGAGGACAATGCTGGCCTTGACGACCTGCCCCCGAATCTCATCCTTGGCGGCGGAGACGCCACACTCGAGGACGTAAGGAAGCTCCATGATGACGCTCTCGATCTCGAACGGCCCGATCCGGTAGCCCGAGGATTTGATGATGTCGTCCGTACGGCCGACATACCAGAAGTAGCCATCCTCATCCTTCCAGGCCAGGTCGCCGGTATGATACCAGCCATTGGATTTGCAGGCCTTTGTCGCCTCCGGGTTGTTCAGGTACTCCTTGAACAGACCGCAGGGTCCGGACTGGCTGTAGCGGACACAGACCTCGCCGGACTCGCCGATCGGAACTTCGTTTCCATCCGGATCCAGCAGGGAGACTGCGTACATGGGGCTCGGCTTGCCCATGGAGCCCGGTTTCGGGACCATTCCAATAAAGTTGCCGACGGTCAGGGTTGTCTCGGTCTGGCCGAATCCTTCCATGATGGAGATGCCGGTGGCCTCGCGGAAGCGGTTGAACACCTCCGGATTCATGGCCTCACCGGCGATGGAGGCGTGTCGGACCGAGGACAGGTCGTACTTGGACAGGTCTTCCTTGATGAAGTAGCGGTACATGGTCGGCGGCGCGCAGAAGGTCGTGATCTTGTACTTGGCAAACAGCGGAAGGATGTCATCGGCGTGGAAGCGCTCGAAGTCGTAGACAAAGGTTGCTCCGCCGTTCATCCACTGACCGAAGAGCTTGCCCCAGAGGGCTTTGCCCCAGCCGGTGTCGGAGATCGTCAGATGGAGCCCATCCGCGTGGACACACTGCCAGTAGCGGGCGGTCACAAAGTGGCCCAGCGCGTACTTGCAGGAATGGACAACCGCCTTCGGATAGCCTGAGGTTCCGGAGGAGAACAGCATCAGCATCGAATCGTTGCCGTGGGTCGCTCCCTCAGTTCTGCGGAAGCGGCTCGAGTACATCTCATACTCATCATCGAAGGAGTGCCAGCCCTCCCGGCTGCCTCCGGCACTGATGAGGGTCTTTACGGACGGGCAGGCCGCCAGGGACTTCTCCACTTCCTCACAGCAGGGGCTGTAGGCTGTGCAGCAGACAGCCTTGATCTGAGCGGTCTGGAAACGATACTCCAGATCCTTCTGCTTGAGCTGATCCGTGGCGGGAACCGCCACAGCTCCGAGCTTCATAAGGCCGACGATGATGGGCCAGAACTCCCAGTTTCTGCGGAGGAGCAGCATGACCGCATCGCCTTTTTTGATTCCCTGGGCCATGAAGTAGTTGGCCGCCCGGGCGCTCATCTTCTTCATGTCCTGGAAGCTGAAGCGCCGCTCGTTCTTATCCTTGTCGAGGTGGATCATGCAGAGCCGGTCCGGCTCCTTCTGCGCCACCGCATCCACTACATCAAAGGCAAAGTTAAACCTGTCGGTGTTCTTGAAGCTGACTTCCTCGGGATAGCCATCCTCCCGCTCCCTGACGGAGACGAAATCCGACACGAAGTTCGGGGCCTTGAGGGCCGACGGGGATGCTTCCTTCTCAATGACAGCAGGCTTGGCCTGCCCTGTCAGGTGAACCCCCTGCCAGGTCAGATCTGATCCTTCCTCCGGAAGGATCATGGCCAGGAACTTGACGTTTCGTCCCCCCACCGCGATGATGCCGTGCGGATTGGAGGAATTATAAAAGATGCTGTCCCCTGCTTCAAGGATCTCCTCGTTGTCCTTGATTCGGATCTTCATGGACCCTTCGAGAACGTAGTCAAACTCCTGCCCCGGGTGGGTGACCTGCTCGATCGGCGTGTTCTGCAGCTCTTCCGAATACTCATAGGTGACGAAGTAGGGGTCGGCGATCCGGTCCTTGAACAGACCAGCCATGTTCCGGATCTCGATGCCCGGCTCGACAGCCGTCAGCTGCCCGCCGCCCTTGCGGGTCAGGGTATAGCCGGTCAGAAGCGGCGTCCTACCCTCGAGGAGCTCCATGATCTCCACATCGAAGACCGTCGCGCATTTGTGGATGAAGGAGAAGGGAAGATCCGCCTCCCCTTTCTCATAGACAAGATACTCCTCAAGCGGAAACCCGGTCAGCTGAGCCATCTGTTCCGGCGGGATCGAATTATCCTCCCGGAGGGCTCTGATTCTTGCCGCAACTTCCTGCTCCATCAGTGCCGTCGAATCTTTCCTGGATAGACTTACATTCATTACCATTCTCCCTTTTGTGAATTCCGGACGGGCCGAAAAAAAAGCCCGTCTCAACGCATCGCTTGAGACGAGCTGAAAGCCCGCGGTACCACTCAATTTGCGCCAGGAGGCGCCTCTCTGAGGACTCCATCAAGTCCCAGGCACTTACGCAGCCTTCGCGGGAACGCCTAACACAGGGCTCAGCGCTCCGACTCAGAAGTGATGGGCCATTGGAAAAGGATACTCCCCGCTCTCAGCATACACGGGCTCTCTGTAAAGTGGACCTTCCCCGGCCGTCTTCGTCAACGTCTTTCTCCGCCGGAAGTTCCGGCGGATGGTGGATATGAAATTTAGGGGGATTTTATCATCCGCTCCATCATCCGTCAAGACCCGATCAGAAAGAAAACAGCCAGCTGTCCAGTCGCAGGCTCCTTCAGGCATTCGGCCGGGCTGAGGCTCCTGAGCCCGCATGGAATGCACACCCAGTCTTTGCTTTTGCTCTTAATTCCCGGCTTTTGCGGCAGAGGTGCGCAAATCTTCCCTCTCGCGCGTATAATGAGGAAACATGAGAGAGATCCGAATATGAGGAGGACACACTATGACAGCATTTATGGAAAGCATGGTCAAAGGCCCCAGAATCATCCTGGTCACAGGGCACTTCGGGAGCGGAAAGACGGAGTTCTCGGTCTCCCTGGCCTTCGCCCTGGCCCGCCTCCGTCAGGAAGACCCCGCCCTTGGAATCAAAAAGCTCGCGCTCTGCGACCTGGACGTTGAAAACCCCTACTTCCGCAGCCGGGAGCTGACTCCGGAGCTGGAAGAGCTGGGGGTCTCTGTCTACTCTGATATTTATCATGGGAGAAACGCCTCAGAACTGCAGACCATCGACGCCTCGATCCTGTCTCCTGTGGAGAATGAGGATACGCGTGCCATCATCGACCTCGGTGGGAATGCTTCCGGCGCTATGATCCTCAGGCAGTTTGTGCGGCACATCCATTCCTACCAGCTTTTGTCGGTCGTCAATAAAAACCGTCCCGGCACCAGCACTCCAGAGCTGGCCGCGGCGGAGATCCGATCCTGTGAGGAAGCATCCGGCCTGAAAGTCACAGGAATCCTTTCCAACAGTCACTTCGTACTGGAGACCACGAAGGAGGACGTCATAGAGGGCTGGAACTACGCAAAGGATGTCAGCCACATCACTGGGATCCCCGTCCTGGCCGCTCTGGCAAAGAAGGACCTCGTGGAGAAAGAATCCTTTCCCGGTATTGATGTCTTCCCGATGGGAATGTACATGCGAAAAAGCTATCTCGACAGGAAAGTCTGAGCGGGCGGCCTGGCAGATCCCGGAGACCTCTCTCCCCTTCCGCTCCATCTGTGAAGGCGGGGGGACAAAAACAGGACGGAAGAATCTCTTCTCCTGGAGCTCTCCCTCCATCTTCAGGCTTTTAGGCTCGCTTTAGGATGCCCGCTTATGATGATCTCGTGGGTGAGATGGAAGGACAGAAAAGTGTTTTTGTAAGCTGTCCAGTCCGCTTTGGCCGCTTGTCGCCAAGTGAGGTCATACATTTCAAAAGCAAAGGTCGGGCGTGCATCGCATGCGATGGCAGAAGCCTCAGCCCGGCAAAATGCCTACAGGCGCCTGACGATCAGATACTCCCTTCTCCGGCGATCAAATCGCTGGAGCACTGCCTTCCCTTCCCGCGGGAAGTCAGAAAATCAGGACAGATCCATCGATTCATCAAAAAGGCCGCAGACGCGGCCTTTTTGATTCCTTCCCATTTCATAAGGCCGCTGAAAGCAGGGACTTCCAGCGCTTTCAGGCTTTGTCCAGTTCATGAGAGTCCACCCAGCTCCCCCTGACAATCAGTCTGTTAACCGAACAGACATTCCAGTTGACAACAGATTCAAGCCACGCTATCATATGTTTAAACAGCATCGTCCGCGCATCCACTTACTTCCTTGCTGTTGCCGAGCCTCCTGCATCCAGTAGATCATCCATGATCGAGGCTGCTGCGCGGGCGATGCTTTTTTATGCCCAGGAATGACTTCAGAACTTCGGATTGTGGAAAGTCGAAGTGCGGAACAATCCCTGCGAATCCTTCAGAACGATCATCCTATATATCCTCTCTCTGTTTGTCTTTCTGTATCTCTCCTCGTATTTCATCTCATTCTGATTGTCATATATCATTTAAAATATAACTTTTGTCCCTTTTAATATGTAAAATTCTCTATCTCCATGCCTGTCGTGGTTAAGAAATCTGTAAGGAAACCTTTGAAGCATGACCGCTCTTCCATTGTTACAATGTCTTCATCAAAAAGGAAAACCTGTCCATTTCCGGATATCCGGTACAGAAGTGGGCAGGGGCCGTCTCTGGCATATTCGCCGGCAAATGCGCCAAAGATGGCCTTTCCCATTGGAGGTGGTTATGCATAGAATATCCCGGAAACTCTCCTTCCTCTTTATCATCCTGTTGCTCATCGTGTCTTCCTTCTTTACGCTGGGAAATGTGCGCGCAAAGTCAGCCGGGTTCACTGAAGTGAAGGAGGGGATCTGGTCAGACGGAACAAGTAAGTACTATCTGAGAAATGGATCCCTGCTCTCCAGGAGCGGGGGTGAGACCACGGTTCTCCAGAGTTTCTCCCTGAAGAGCTGGGAGACCATGAAGCTCATCAACGCCGCGGAGGGCAACCTCTATCTGGAACGCCAGGACGACACGGGCTGCTCAGAGCTCTACCTCTATCAGATCAAGTCGAAAAGGTACCAGAGGATCTCCGAAAAGTTCCACGCGGCAGCCGTCAGTGGTCTCTACTTTGCCGCCCTGTCCTACGAACCAACAGACGTATCCGCCTGTCCGATGACCCTTTACAAGGCCACACCTTCCGGAATTCAGAGGGTCCGCCTTCTGTCCTCTTTCTCGATTGATCAGGTGATCCTGAAAAATGGAAGGTTCTGGTACCCATCCTATCAGTCTCCTGATCTGTCCGGTGTCCTGAAGATCCGGAGCATCCGGACAGACGGCACTGGGATGAAGACTCTGTGCCAGATCAGCGCGCCGAAAAACTCCATTGCCGAGATCAGATCCATCAAAGGGAACCTGATCACAATAGAGGTCAGCAGGATGGATGGGAACGGCAAATCGATCACATACCATTACAACACATCCAGCAA
>CADBUA010000224.1 GCA_902797665.1 uncultured Lachnospiraceae bacterium
GAGCTTGAAAAAAGCGGATAGAGTTGGATGGATTTAGATTTATAGCTGTATGTGGTTTTGAAAGTGTGAGGAAAGGACCGGGAATCCGGTCCTTTTTTTGAATCTGAAAACCTGGTAAACATATAGGCATAGTATAAAAAAGACGCCAGCCAGGCCCTTGCCATGAATCAGGCAAGATCAGGCGCAGGATGCAGAGCTGTCGAAAAGCCCCAGGACGGATGCAGAAAACAGTCGACGTATCCAATTCCTGTGTTATAATCCATCCAGATACAGTGATCTCTTGTGAATTCCAGGGGAAAGTTCGGAGAAAACGCTGAAGCTCTGTTCAGGGCTTTTTTGCAAGGCAAAAGAGGGAGATATACCCGCGAGCATGAGAATGCGACGATTGGGCGGGGCTGCTGCCAGTGCGCAGCACGAAACCAGCTGAGTGAGTCTTTTCTGGACTGTAGTCATATATCGATGAAGCATTTGGCAAATCCGAATGCTGCCCGGTATAACTGAGAGAGAGGGAGTATGGTTGAGAACACAGAAAAGCAGCGCAGAGGCTTTCAGGCACCCATCGAGGTCCGCTGCATCGAGACAGGAACAGCCTATCCATCTATTACGGCAGCCGCCAGAGCAACTGGGATTTCAGCTGCTGTGATCAGTGACGCGGCGGGAGGGAAGACACGCGCCACACAAAACCTGCATTGGGAGTTTGTCGATCAGGTACGCCGGGAGAAGGCGGAAAAGAGGATGGAGGAGCTCAGAAACACAAAGCAGAAGCCGTCCGGCCGTGCGCCGGTGGAGGTCCGCTGTATTGAGACAGGCGCCGTTTATCCATCCATCAAGGCTGCTGTAAAGGAGGTCGGAGGATCGATCGCAGGGATCTATTCCGCCGCGAATGGGACAGGAAACACCTCTGCGGGTTTTCATTGGGAGTTCACGGATGAGAACAGAAGAAGCGCAGCCAGGGAGTATGCGGAACGGGTGACCAAAAAGGACCGCCCGAGACGGAGTGTTGTCTGTCTTGAGACCGGTATCGAGTATCCATCTGTCACGGAGGCATCCAAGATCCTGGGAGTGCCCAGAGCCACCATCGGTGCCTGCATGACAGGCAGGAGAAAATCTGCGGGTGGACTTCACTTTCAGTACATCAGATGAAACAGCCCTCAGCAAGAGAAGCTGGGAAAACGCTGGAAAAAGAAAAATCAGGCAGGCAAAGAGAAGATAAGAGGACGGGTAAGGGAAAATATATATCAAAATAGAAATATATAATGAGTGTTAATAAACAATAAATGGAAAGAAAAGCAAAATCCAGGATGAGAAAAGGAATAGAATTCAGGTAACGGTCCAGTCTGCTTTGGCCGCTTGTCACCGGGCGAGGTAAAACAGTTCAAAGACAAAGGCCGGGCGCACTTTCAACGCGGGGGTAAGAGCCTGTGCCCGGCCGAATGCCTGGAGGAGCCTGCGACTGGAGAGCTGCAAATCTGGATATAATAAAGGCTATAAAGCAAGGATCATGGAGGGACGAGGGCTCAGGCGGGGGCATCTCTGCCCTTCCTTTTTCTTTGCGGTATGTCTGGAGCATTCTGACCGTATGTCGGAACTGCGACCTTTTCCATGCGCTTTATCGTGATGCCGATCGTCTGGTCAGGCGCTTTCGGATAGTTCCGCATTTCGCGGCCTTACAATCTGTCCCAGGCTTTCCATTCCCGTGCCAACAGCGGTTCTATTGGGGCGACCAGGGCTGCTTGCCCTCCACTCTCGATGGGGCTCACATGTCAGGCGAAGCTGCTGGACTGGAGTCATATATTCTGTGTTCTCACAGTCAGTGCAAAGTGCTCAAAGTTGAACATACATTCACAAAAGAGCAATAATACTTTGATATATGAAATAAGGTAATAGAATCTCAAAAGATGACATATCCGTGAGTGTTAGATTCCACGGAGAAGCCTGAAAAACATATGCCGATGAGACATTTGGCAAAAGACAATGGCTTCCGGCATCAATCGCGGGATTTTACTGAGAAAACCTGGGGCTGGAAGGCGCAGAAATGCAGAACATAAAGCGGCAGAAGAGGAGGATAAGCATGCAGAGCGAAAACACAGGAAGCCGGATCGCGCTTTTCGCGATTGTGGTTACAGACAATAAAGAGACGGAGGATCTGAACCGGATTCTCCATGAGTATGCCGACTTCATCATTGGACGGATGGGCATTCCCTACAGGAAAGCCGGTATCAACCTGATCAGCATCGCGGTCGATGCCCCCCATGAGGAGATCACGGCTATGACGAAAAAGATTGGTGAGCTTAAAGGGGTGACGGTCAAGGCGGCCATGGCGCAGGAATAATACGGGAAAAGAGATGGGAAGGCCTTCCCTTTTTGGTGCTTCCCACGGTTTTCCTTCGGAAGGGCAGAGAGAGCGCCCGGGAGAAGCCGCAATAAGAAAGCCTCCATGAGGAAGCCGCCATGAGAAAGCCCCCATGAGGAGTCTCCATGAGGAAGTCCCCATGAGGAAGGCCAATTGAGAGCGAAGGATGTCAGCATCTGGCAGATCAGAGACATCCTGGACAGAGCGGGAGAGAAAAGAGAGAGAAAAAAGATGGACAGAGCCGGGGAGACAAGGACATGGCTGGAAGGAGAAGGCCTTCCGTTTTCGGAGGCAAAAGAGCTGATTGATACCCTGAGAGAAGATCAGGTCCTGGATGAGGAGGGATTTTTCACACTGCTCTCAGGAAGAAGTGAGAAGAATGCCAGCTATCTCTTTGAGCAGGCCTCCAGAGTTCGGGAAGCGAACTTTGGAAATGGGATTTACCTCCGGGGCCTGATCGAGGTGAGCAGTTACTGCAGGAACGACTGCAGCTACTGCGGGCTGCGCAGAAGCAATCAGAAGGCCGAGAGATACCGCCTGACGGAGGAAGAGATCCTGAAATCAGCTGACATCGGCTTTGACCTCGGTTTCCGCACCTTCGTGCTTCAGGGAGGGGAAGATCTCTTTTACAGCGATGAGGATATCTGCCGAATCGTCAGCAGGATCCGGGAGAGGCATCCGGAGGCGGCCATCACCCTCTCCATCGGGGAACGGGAGCGGGAGAGCTATCAGGCCTATTTTGATGCCGGGGCGGACCGCTACCTGCTCCGGCACGAAAGCGCGGACGCAGATCACTATGCCAGCCTTCACGCGGATGGGCGGACACTGGAGACAAGAATTCGCTGTCTGGAAAACCTGAAGGAGATCGGGTTTCAGCTGGGAGCTGGCATGATGGTCGGATCCCCTGGGCAGACGCTTCAGCACCTGGTGAAGGATCTGCTCTTTCTGAAAGCCCATAGTCCCCAGATGATCGGGATTGGCCCTTTCATCCCGCACAAGGACACGCCCTACCGGGGAGAGAAAGCTGGAAGTGCAGAGCTGACTCTTTACCTTTTGGGCATTCTCCGGCTGATGTTTCCTGAAGGCCTGATTCCGGCTACCACCGCCCTGGGGACCATTGATGCCCTGGGGCGGGAAAAGGGGGTTCAGGCTGGGGCAAACGTCATCATGCCCAACCTCTCGCCGCTCTCGGTCCGCTCCAAGTACCTGCTCTATGACGGCAAAATCTGCCAGGGAGATGAGGCCGCTGAATGTATCGCCTGTATGGGAAGGCGTATGGAGCGGATCGGCTGCAGAATCGCAGAGGGCCGCGGGGATGCTCCCGGCTGGACGCGGAGATAAGCGATCTGGCGCAGGACAGACATTTGGACCCCTGGCGCTGTCAACTGATTGACTTTCCCGGGGTGAAAAACTATCATCTTTGTGTTTGACAGCTTGAATGAATGTATCAGGATGAATCAGGATGAATCAGGATGGATCAGGCGGCTGCTTTGGTCTTTCCGGGGCAGAGGAGAATAATTAAGTAATTAAAAACATTGACATTAGTGATTATATGTGTTTGAGTATACTCATGGGAGGATACTATTTATGAACA
>CADBUA010000225.1 GCA_902797665.1 uncultured Lachnospiraceae bacterium
TATGCTCGAACTTTACACGTACGGATCTGTGGGAGGGGAGGTCAGTGATGGCCTTAGGCGGTAAAACGCCTTTCCTCTATCCCGATAATAAAGATGTTTATGCATAACATGATATATAAATAAAAATAAACATGCATTTATCAATTTATATATCTAATGAAGTGCATGGAAAAAATTAGACAGAATGTTGTTACAACATAACATAAATAATTGAATGCTATAGAGCTGGAGATTGCGGAGGGATTCTGGGCAGGACATGTTCTGAACTGGAGTCATGAATCCTGATCAATAAGCGAAGGAGGTTCATTGTGAAAGACATGAAAGCGAAGGTAGATGATGCGATGTATCGCCAATGCCAGAGCCGTGGATATACCGCCCCGGTCGATGTGCTAATGGATATCGGTGTCCTGGACAGAAAGAAATACGAAGACTGGCGCATGGGCCGGATCCCTTATCTTGAAGCTGTATGCAGCGGGAACCTCAACAAGCTTTCCGAGATGATGAAGGAAATCAGAAGGTTTGCCGTGCAGAACGGGTGGAAGCCGTCCGTAAAAAACTACAAGCACAAGAGCAAACAGCTGAGGTTCTCAAAGACAGGGAATCCGCAGATCGAGGAAGCTTATTCGACCCACTATCTGGCGGAAGAGAAAAGTGAAAGCTGAGCTTCAGTGGAAAAAGCATAGCTTGCGTCTGCCCTGCAATCTGAAATCTCTGTTTTCATGAATCTGGAGAGAGCGGGTTTCCTTGAATTGTGGAAGAGGGCCATCCCTGTGATACCCGCGAGTATAGGAGGAAACTGCAGAATACTGGGCCGGGCATATGACGGTGAAACAGCTGGCAGATACTAATGTACAAGAGCACAAGACAAAAGGGAGGCTCTCAGCCTCCCTTAACAGAAAAACAGGTTTTAGTGTTTACTTTTCAATTTTTTTTGTCACATTTTCTCCATAGATTGTCTTGAAATCATCTCGCATGGAAATCGTGCAGATTCCCTGGGCTTCATAGCCCGCTGCTTTTTCAGCCGCCCCGCTTTCGTCGCCATACTCGCGCAACTCGTCATCTGCCAGCACCATGTAGGCGATGCTGCGATAGGGATTGTCGGAGATGGTGTAGATCTCCATCGCCAGATCTCCGGAGGAGTTGCCGAATGCAAGAACCGGCTTCTGCCCGATCTCCCGGACGATGGCATCCACCTTGCTTGTTTTGGCGTTTTCTCCTTCATAACTGCCGTCAAACACGATCTGATCCGATGGCTGGAAATTATAGTCTGTGTCGGCAGCTTCCCCCTGATCTGTCGCCATATAGCCGTACTCTGTGCCGATCACATGGGACGGTGGGATGTCTAAAGTCCCCTTGACAATCTCTCGCACGATGTTGCGCTCTGTGGCTGTGACGATGTAGAGGGTAAAGTCATTTTCCTGCAGGGTATTGAAAAGCTCGACCATCGGTTTGTACCAGGCCTGTCCCCGGGTCATACCGGAAAAACCCCAGGCTTCACTGTCCTTAAAGGAGTCGACCATGTTGGCAAGCTCGTCCATGGTCATGCCTTTGTAGGCGATCGCTCCTGCCTGTGCCTGCCGTGTACTCATGCCGTCCGGCTTCTCTCCTCCAGACGCGTCTACGATCTCCTCGGCCACAGAGACCACTTCCTCTGGCATTGACGCAGCGTTTTTCAGGACATAGTCCGCAAACACCATATATTCAAAGCAGAAAGGATATGTCTCGCACATCAGCGTGCCATCCAGATCGAACACTGCAATTCGATCTTTGACCGGGATATAATCCACGGAGGTTTCATCTGTTATTGACATGAGATAGGCATTCAGGCTCCGGGCTGCCCAGGAGCCCTCTGTCCAGTATTCTGAGACCTGGGCTGGTTCCTCCCACATCTCTGTCTCAGTTTCCGCAGCCCACACACATGTCGGCAGGAGGCTGATTGAGAGCAATACCATCAACAGCTTTTTCTTCATCGCATTTCCTCCATCTCTTTTTGATATTGATCTGACTGTACCAAAAGAAACACTATAATACATACA
>CADBUA010000226.1 GCA_902797665.1 uncultured Lachnospiraceae bacterium
TACCCGCGAGCGTGAGAATCTGCGACAAAACTGGCGCGAGCGGGCATATACCGGTGAAACAGCAGGCAAATTCGAATGGTTCCCGGTATAAACAGGAGCCAAAGGAGGGAGGATATGAGCGATTTGATGAGACTGATCCCATACGGGCAGCTGCTCGACTGGGTGCTCACGGAGTTCAAGGAGAAAGGCAGCATCTTCGGCGTATCTAAGGTCGTGAGAAAGGACGGGGAGAAGTTTCCCATTTTTGAGGGAGGCATCGAGACGGTCTTTGGACCTGCCGCAGGACCCAATACACAACTTAGCCAGAACATCATCGCTTCCTATGCAGCCGGCGCCAGATGGTTTGAACTGAAGACCGTTCAGAAGATGGATGGGCGCGAGCTTGCATCCTGTGTTCCCAAGCCCTGCATTGCCTCCGGGGATGAGTGCTACAACTGCGAGTGGTCCACGGAGCTGGAGGTTGGACAGGCCTATGAGGAGTATGTCAAGGCCTGGTTCATCAACCACATCCTGGCCCAGGAGTTTGGCTTTGGCGATCCGGATGGCTTTGCCTTCAACATGTCTGTGGGTTATGATCTCGAGGGGATTCAGACGCCGAAGATCCAGAAGTTCCTCGATGAGATGAAGGAGGCGAAGGACACTGACATCTTCAAAAGCTGCGTGGCGCTTTCCCTGAAGGCAGCAGAGGACGGGAAGTTCCGCAATGTAACCAAAGCGGATATCCTGGCAATCCCCTCGGTCATCTCCTGCTCTGTGACAGAGTCGACTCTTCACGGATGTCCGCCCGATGAGATCGAGCGGATTGCCCGCTATCTGTTGACGGAGAAGCATCTGAACACCTATATCAAGTGCAACCCGACCCTTCTTGGCTATGAGTATGCCCGGAAGCGTCTGAATGACCTCGGCTATGACTATATCTCCTTTGACGATCATCACTTCCTGGAGGATCTGCAGTGGAAGGACGCGGTTCCCATGTTCCACCGCCTGGAGGCGTTGGCGGAGGAACTGAATCTGTCCTTCGGCATCAAGCTGAGCAATACCTTCCCGGTGGATGTGAAGGCCGGGGAGCTGCCCAGCGCTGAGATGTATATGGCCGGGCGCGCCCTCTTCCCATTGACCATCGAGCTGGTGCGCAGAGTCGCTGTGGAGTTTGACGGAAAGCTCCGTATCTCCTATTCGGGCGGCGCGGATCGTCACAACATTCATCTTCTCGTGGACGCTGGCGTGTGGCCGGTCACCATGGCGACGACCATCCTCAAGCCGGGCGGATACCAGCGTATGAGCCAGATTGACGAGATCCTCTCGGATGTAAAGCCGGCCCCCTGGACCGGCATCAGTCTTCCAAAGACCGGGGAGCTCACAGCTCTGGCGGGGTATGATCCCTATTACAGAAAACCCATCAAGCCGCTTCCAAACAGAAAGATGGACGTTTCCCTTCCGCTGATGGACTGCTTTGAAGCGCCCTGCCGGGATGGCTGCCCGATTCACCAGGATGTGCCGGCCTACCTCCGGGCCATGGAGGAGGGAAGATCCAGGGATGCCTTCGAGATCATCCTCATGCGGAACGCCCTGCCTTTCATCACAGGCACCATCTGCCCGCATACCTGCGCGGACAAGTGCATGCGAAACTACTATGAGGAAGGGCTTCATATCCGTGAAGTAAAGCTTGAGACGGCTGAGAAGGCGTACCTCCCTTACATGGCCCAGGAGGAGAGCAGAAAGCCTGAGGGAAGGGACAGCGACAGGAAGGTGGCCATTGTCGGCGGCGGGCCCGCAGGTCTTGCGGCAGCTTCCTTCCTGTCAAGGGCAGGTGTTCCGGTGACCGTGTTTGAAAAGCGGGATACCCTCGGCGGTGTTGTCCGGGCCGCGATCCCCTCTTTCCGCATCGCCAATGAGACGATCGAGAAGGACATCGCTCTCTGCGGGCGCTATGGGGCGAAGTTTGAGACCGGACACGAAATCACAAACCTGGAAGAACTGAAGAAAGAAGGCTTTACGGACATCATTGTGGCTGTCGGCGCATGGAAGAGCGGCAGAAGCCCGCTCACCTATGGGGAAGCCATGGATGCCCTGGATTTTCTGTCTGCCATCAAGCAGAAGGAGAACCTGGATCTCGGCGAGGAGGTCGTGGTCATTGGCGGCGGCAACACAGCCATGGACGCGGCCCGGGCGGCAGTCCGGCAGATGGGCGTCAAAAACGTGCACCTGATCTACAGAAGAACAGCCAAATACATGCCCGCGGATGAGGAGGAGCTTCGGATGGCCCTGGAGGACGGAGTGGATTTCCAGGAACTGCTTTCTCCGATCGGTGTCAGAGACGGGAAGCTGGAGTGCTCGGTCATGAAGCTGGGAGACCCCGATCAGAGCGGGCGGAGATCTCCGGTGGATACGGGGGAGCGGAGATTTGTGCCGGCCAATACAGTCATCGCCGCAGTCGGCGAGCGCATCGATACCAGTCTCTATGAGCGGGCCGGCGTGAAGCTGGACGAGAAGAAGCACCCCGTGGTGGACGGCAACAATGAGACCTCGGTGGACGGAATCTACGCCATCGGCGATGGCCGGAGCGGGCCTGGGACGGTGGTCAGGGCGATCGCGGACGCTCAGGCGGCAGCCGCGTCCATTGCACAGATCAGCTTTGAGAACTACAGGGAAGAGAACGCAGGCGGAGAGCTGAGAAACTTCCGGGCAAAGAAGGGAGAACTGACGGAAACGCTTGAGGTTCAGCCTGATTCGCGCTGCCTTGGCTGTGCAGCCATCTGCGAGGTCTGCGCGGATGTATGCCCGAACCGGGCCAATATCTCCATAAAAGTGCCTGGCCTTCAGAAGGCGCAGATCCTGCATGTCGACGGTATGTGCAACGAGTGCGGCAACTGCGCGGTGTTCTGTCCCTACAACGGCCGTCCCTACCGGGATAAGCTGACCTTGTTCTGGACGGCGGAAGACTTTGAGCATTCAGAGAACGCAGGCTTCCTGCCCATCTCGGGAACGAAAGTCCTGCTCAGATTTGCCGGAAAGACGGAGGAGGTCGATCTATCGGACGAGCAGGCCGGTCTTTACGATCCGCTCCGGCGCTTTATTCTGGCGGTCCTCTCGGACTACAGCTATCTTCTGAAACGCTAGAATGACACCCGCAGGCGTGAAAATCTCCGAAAACAGGCGCCAGTTCCGATCGTGATGAATCCGGGAGATCCTGGACATGTAGATCCTGGACATGTAGATCCTGGACATGTAGATCCTGGACATGTAGATCCTGGACATCGAGATTCTGGACATGGAGATTCTGGACATCGAGATCCTGGACATGGAAGGCAGGGCATTGTCCAGTCAGCCTCGCGCCATGCGCTGAGCGGGAGAAGACAGAACAAAAGCAAAGGACGGGCGCATATTTCCCGCAGGCTAAGGAGCCAGCGGCTGGCCGAATGCCTTAAGACGCTTTCGACTTACAGCGATGAGGGCAGTTGAGACCTTCCAGACTTTGCATCCTGCAGATCACAGAATTCAGGGGCGGTCAGATGACAGCCCCTGATTCTGCCTGCCCGTGAGGCATGCTTTTTCAGAGGGGAGTGGCGATGGGAAAAGACAGAAGAACGGCATCAGTCCACTGCGGCGGCTGCGGAAATCCCTGCGCATGGGGCTGCGTAGGGTGCGGTGCCTGTGAGAAAGCCTGTCAGTCTGGGGCAATCACAATAAGCGCTTCTGGGGCAGCACATGTATGCAGGCAGAAGTGTACAGGCTGCGGCGCGTGTATGGGGGCGTGTCCAAGGAGCCTGATCACCCTTCTTCCCGCCTGGGGCAGCATCGAGGTCAGATGCGCCAATCAGGATGCAGGGGCGATTGCCCGGAAAAGCTATAAGAAAAGCTGTATTGGCTGTGGGATCTGTGAGAAGGTCTGCCCTGTGGGCGCGATCTCTGTAAATATATCCGCGAGTGTGAGAACTGGCGGCGAAATTGGCGCGAGCGGGCATATGCCGCTGAAACACCTGGCAGATTCGAAGGGTTCCCGCTGTAGCAATCTGGCTGTAATCGATCAGGATCGGTGCATTTCCTGCGGGATGTGCGCTGTGAACTGCCCGAGAGGCGTCATTCATGACACGTTCGGGGTTCTGACGGAGGAAGGAGAAGGAGAGAGTTGAGCGGGGCCTATACGTT
Source organism: uncultured Lachnospiraceae bacterium (assembly GCA_902797665.1). Lineage (GTDB taxonomy): Bacteria > Bacillota > Clostridia > Lachnospirales > Lachnospiraceae > Porcincola. The sequence continues at coordinate 4,150 of CADBUA010000226.1, forward strand.
TACGGTGAATGGAAAAGAAGTCTCAACGGACCGGGATCAGTCCATGCTCCGCTTTCTCCGCGATGAACTTCATTTGTATTCGGTCAAGGATGGCTGCTCGGAGGGAGCCTGCGGGGCATGCATGATCCTGGCATCTGGGAGGCCGGTCAGAGCCTGTGTCCTGACCACAAAGCGGGCTGTCGGGAAGAAGATTCTGACAGTGGAAGGGCTGAGTCTTCAGGAGAAGGAGACCTTTGTCTATGCCTTCGGGGTAAAAGGGGCTGTCCAGTGCGGTTTCTGCATTCCGGGCATGGTGATCTCAGGCAAAGCCCTGCTTGACAGAAATCCCAACCCGACAGAGGAGGAGGTCCGGATTGCCATCCGGGGCAATGTCTGCCGCTGTACCGGCTACCGCAAGATCATCGAGGGCATTCTCCTGGCCTCTGCCATCCTCCGGGGGGAAGAGCAGATCGACAAAACGAAGGAGGAGGGGGAAGAGTTCGGCGTCGGCCGGCCCGCTTTCCGGGTGGATGTTCGAAGAAAGACCCTGGGCTACGGGAAATATCCGGATGATATCGGCCCGGAGTACTTTGTCCGGGAGGGGAGTGAGAGGGCGCTGGAGCTTGAAAGGGCTTTGACAGAATCAAAGAAAGAGCCCTGGGAAGAGGAGAATCGTGTTTCTTCAGCTACATGCGGAAAAGCCGCCGATGGATCCGCTTCTGCCGCGCATCATCTCAAGGCAGGAACGACCCTGACACGCCCGGATGATCCGGGCTGCAACTGGTGCATGATCGTGGACCGGGACATGCCGGATCTGGCTTACGCGAGCGCGGTCAGGAGCAGGTACGCCAGGGCGCGGGTGCTCTCCATTGATACTTCCCTGGCGGAGGCTCTGCCGGGGGTTCTGGGCGTACTGACGGCAAAAGATGTCCCGCAGAATAAGGTAGGGCACCTGGTCCGGGACTGGGATGTGATGATCGATGCAGGGAGCGTCACCCGCATGGTGGGGGATGCCATCTGCCTGCTGGTGGCAGAGTCTCCGTACATCCTGGAGAAGGCCAAGGCGTTGGTGAAGGTGGAGTATGAACCCTTAAAGCCCATCACAAATGTCCGGGAAGCAGCCGCGGAGGGCGCACCCAGAATCCACGCCCAGGGCAATCTATGCCAGAGCCGTCACATCGTAAGGGGAGAGCCGGAGAAGGCCATGCGGGATTCAAAGTTCACCGTCTCGGCCCATTTCAGCACCCCCTTCACGGAACATGCCTTTTTGGAGCCGGAGTGCGCGGTGTCTCTGCCCTATAAAAATGGCATCAAAATCCTCTCCTCCGACCAGGGGGCCTATGCCACAAGGCGCGAAACAGCCGCCATGCTGCTCTGGGAGGAAGAGCGGGTGGTGGTTGAGAACCAGCTGATTGGCGGGGGCTTCGGAGGCAAGGAGGATGTGACGACACAGCATATCTCCGCCCTGGCGGCCTGGAAGTTTCAGCGGCCAGTAAAAGTGAAGTTCAGCCGTCAGGAGTCCATCAACTTCCATCCCAAGCGTCATGCCATGGAGGGGACTTTCACCCTGGGCTGCGATGAGCAGGGGATTCTTCAGGCACTCATCTGCGAGTTCTCCTTCGATACCGGAGCCTATGCCTCCCTCTGCGGGCCGGTCCTTGAACGGGCCTGCACCCACGCGGTGGGACCCTACTGCTATCAGAATACGGATATCCGAGGCTACGGCTGGTACACCAACAACCCGCCGGCTGGAGCCTTTCGGGGGTTTGGTGTCTGCCAGACCCAGTTTGCGCTGGAGTCCCTTTTGAATGTACTGGCGGAGAAGGTGGGAATCTCCCCCTGGGAGATTCGCTTCCGCAATGCCATTGAGCCGGGCAGGCTCCTGCCCAACGGGCAGATCGCGGATCTCTCGACCTCCATGAAAGAGGCGCTTCTGGCGGTGAAGCCCTATTATGAGGCAAACAGGAATCATGCGGGTATTGCCTCAGCCATGAAGAATTCCGGCGTCGGCGTCGGTCTTACAGATGACGGGAACGCGAAGCTGCTTCTTCAGAACGGCCGTGTAGTGATCTACACCTGCGCCTCCGACATCGGCCAGGGCGGCTATACGGTCTTCTCCCAGGATGTGGCTGAGGCAGCCGGCCTGTCCAAACGCCGGATTCTCATGGGGATCAGCAGCACGGAGAACGCTCCGGACTCCGGAACCACGTCTGGCTCCCGCCAGACCCTGGTCACGGGGGAGGCTGTCAGGGGGGCAGCCTTTTTGCTTCGGGATGCCATGACCGCGGCGGAGATGGTGATGGAAGGGGAGGGGATTTCCCTGGAAACGCTTGCGGGCATGGAGCGGGAGGCACGCGCAGATCTTCAGGGGCGGATTCTGGAGCGCCTGAAGGAGACGGAGGCCTGCCTTCATCCGAGAGCTCAGGACAATAAGACCGCCGCCTACGGCACTTCCACGGAGTTTGCCCCGGGCTCTCTCCCCGGTTCCTTTGTCTCCCTGAACATGAAAATCGAGGAAAAAGAGGGGCGTGTTCTGATCTCCGGCCGGGGTTCCGGTCTGAACCAGGGCACTTACGGGACGAAAGGGACCCAGAGCAGGATCCAGGGATCCCCGGTCAGAGATCCCGACCGGGCCATAGAGGCACTCGAGGGGTTCTCCTTTTCCTACCGCTATTTTGAGCCGACGGATCCTTTGGGGGCGGATCGGCCCAATCCCAAGAGCCATATCGCCTACAGCTACGCAGCCTGCTGCGCCATCCTGGATGATGCTGGCAAGGTTTCGGAGATCTATGCCGCCTACGACGCCGGCAAGGTCGTCAACCCCATCTCGATTCAGGGTCAGATCGAGGGTGGGATTCTCATGGGCATGGGCTATGCCCTGACCGAGGACTTCCCTCTGAAGGAGGGGAGGCCAGAGGCAAAGTTTGGGACACTGGGACTTTTGCGCGCGACAGACATCCCAAAGATCCACGCTCTCTATGTGGAGAAGGAGGAGCTCATGGGGGTCTCCTACGGCTCCAAGGGCATTGGGGAGATCACGACGATCCCGGCGGCACCTGCTGTGGCAGGGGCATACTACCAGCGGGATCATGTGCTCAGAAACGCTCTCCCCATGGAGAACACAGCCTACAGACACGGGAAGAAGACGGA
>CADBUA010000227.1 GCA_902797665.1 uncultured Lachnospiraceae bacterium
AATCGGCGAAATCACACTCAGGCCACGCGGTCATTTGCCAAAGGAAACCAGCTGAAAGAACGCTGATTGGTCAGCCACCAATCAGCGTTCTTTTTGCCCCTTTCTCATCATTTTCACTTCCGGGGGTTTTTTCATTATCTCTGTCTTTGTCAAAAGGGAGCGTCAACGATCGCGCATGGGAATTCATGCCCATCTCAGAATCTCAGCGTGGAGCCGTAATAGTTCCCGTCAGCAGTTCTTCCTCCAGCGTCAGCTGCCTTTCTGCGCTCTCCTCATCGATCCCTTTTATCCTTTCTATCCCTTTGATCTATTCGATCTATTCGATCTATTCGATCTATTCGATCTCTTTGATCCCTTCGATCTTCCTCTCCTCCATCCATTTCAGGAGACCCGGAATCACCGGCGGAAAGATGTCCGTCCCAAGAATTCTTTTCACCTCTCCGGGCGTGAAGAAGCGGAGATCCAGCACTTCCCCCTTCTGGCAGCGGAGCTCTCCGCTATAGGATCTGCAGAGGAAAACGATCTCGACATTGGAGACTTCGTCACCATTCGGATAAATGAAGTGCACTTCCGGGCCAGAGTTGATGCAGAAAAGCTCCAGCTTCTCCGCCAATATCCCGGTCTCCTCGAAAAGCTCCCGCCGGGCAGTCTCCTCCACGCGCTCGTCGATCTCCGTGCTCCCGCCGGGGTAGGCCCAGTTCAGAGTATCCCCCCTCAGCTCCAGGAGAACACGGCCAGAGGGATCCTCCACAAGGACTCCTGCCCCGACCTGCATCAGTGTGCGGTGTCCAACCACTTTTCTCAGATCCGCGATGTACTCCGACATGTCAATCTCCCCTCTTGTACGGCTTTCTCTGTTTCTGCCGGTCTGTTTTCAGCTCCTGTGTTTATTTCCTTATTTCTTTACTCTTTGTTTCCTTATTTCTTTACTCTTCATTTCTATATATATTATATCTATATATGAATCTATCTTCTTATCTATCTGCTTATCTTCCTGCTGTATGTATCTGCACTCTTATCCGTCTGTTTATCTGCCTATATACATCCACACTTATCAGACTAAATATCTGTTTATATATTCAATTGCTTTTTCTATTTCACTCAGCATTTCCATACCTGTCCTGCCGCAGGCTCACGCACATACAGGAAAACGGGCGCAGGCTCCCGCGCACGCATGAAATCTGCGCCCGTCCTTAACTTTTGTGCTGTACTCTCACGCTCAGGGCAAGCTGACAAAGCTGACTGGATCGTCAGAGGAAATCCTTCTCCCTCCTCTCCGGATGAGAGCGTATTCAGGAAAGGAACGAGATCCCGCTCGAAGATGTCCAGATCCTCCAGCCGCAAGTACCCGCCTGGATGGGGGATGCAGCTGATCTCCCCATGTTTCTTTTCTCTGAAGCCTCGATATCCGCGCAGGCATCCGGGGTCTGATCCCTGCTCACGCACGGTGAAGCCAGACAGCCTCGCCCGCCATCTGAGCTTCCCGTCAAAAGCTGAACTGCCGGTCCTGATCCCCTCAGTCCGCCAGATGAATGATGCCTCCATCCCCGCGGATCTCCGCCTGGATCTCACCGTCTTCAAGGCACACAGACAGCTTCACCCCGCCGGCAGGGCTGAGACGGACGCAAAGGTCTCCGTCCTTGAGGGATGCCGAAGCTGTCAGCACCACCTTCCCCTCCCTGTCAGGGATTCTGACCTCTGTCTCGCCCAGCTTCTCCGGCTGGAAGATCTTGAGGGTCAGGTCTTCCGTATAGTCGTAATCCGGCCTGCTGCCGCATCCGCCGTAGGGCAGCATGCTCCCACCCCGGACAAAGAGCGGCAGATGGAAGTAGTCATACACCCGGCGGTACCATCTGCCCCCTTCCAGGATTTCCCCGTCCAGGAGATTGGTCCAGCAGCAGCCTTCCGGCAGGTAAAACTCCGCTTCCCCGCGCTCATTGAAGATGGGCGCGACCAGGAGATCCCCGCCGAGCATGTACTGAAGATCGAGCTTCCGGCAGCCGGGGTCTTCCGGGAACTCAAAGAACATGGGCCGCATGATCGGGGATCCGGTCTTTGACGCTTCCAGCGCCAGGCCATAGAGGTAGGGCATCAGATGGCATTTGAGGCTCGTGAAAGTGCGGAGCACCCCCGAGGCCTCCTCGTCAAAGGCCCAGGGGACACGAACCGTATCTGAGCCGTGCAGGCGGCTGTGAGAGGACAGAAGGCCGAATTGCACCCAGCGCTTATAGAGATCCGGGCTGGCTGTCGCCTCAAAGCCCGAGATGTCATGGCTCCAGTAGGCAAAACCGGAGGCGGCAAAGGAAAGCCCCGCCCGCAGTGTCTCCGCCATGGAGGCATAGGCTGCGGTGGAATCCCCACCCCAGTGAACCGGGTATTTCTGGCTGCCGGCCGTGGCCGAGCGGGCAAAGAGCACCGCCTCATTCTCGCCCCGGACAGACTGAATGGCTTCATAAACCGTGCGGTTATAAAGCA
>CADBUA010000228.1 GCA_902797665.1 uncultured Lachnospiraceae bacterium
AGCCATGCGGCCATGGTGCAGTTCTTCGGGGAGGATGTGAACAGCTTCCACGTGCCTAAGTTCAGGGACGCCATGGAGTGTATCGCCGAAGGCGCCGCGGACTACGCGGTGCTGCCGATCGAGAATTCCACAGCAGGTGTTGTCGCCGACAACCTGGATCTCCTGGTGGACTTTGAGAATTATATCGTGGCAGAGCAGATCATCCCGGTGGAGCATTTCCTGATGGCGGTCCCGGGAACAGATCTTTCAGAGATTCGAAAGGTTTTCTCTCATCCCCAGGCACTCGCCCAGTGCGAGGGCCTGTTTGAGGAGCACCGGGCCTTTGAGCCGGTTCTGTTTGGGAATACGGCCATGGCTGCCAGAAAGATCGCGGAGGATCGGCGAAGGGATCAGGCAGCCATCGGCAGCGCCTTCGCGGCGAAGCTTTTCGGCCTCGAGCTGCTGAAGGGCCCTGTCAACGATGAAGCGGCGAATTCGACCCGCTTTGTCATCGTCAGCAATCAGCGGATTTTCCAGCGGGGGGCGAAGAAGATCTCGGTCTGTTTTGAGCTGAACCACTCCGCCGGCACCCTCTACAATATCCTCTCGCATTTCATCTTCAATGACCTCAACATGACTTCGATTGAGTCCCGGCCGATCCCAGGCCGGAACTGGCAGTACCGCTTCTTCATCGACTTCGAGGGAAATCTCGCCGATGCCAGTGTGAGGAACGCCCTGCGCGGGATCCGGGGGGAGGCCAGCAACATGAAAATCCTGGGAAACTATTGAGGGGCTTTCGCAGGGAGGGAATCTATGAGCATCATCAGCGGGTTACTGCTGTATCGGGGAAGGGAGGGAGATCTCCTCTGGAGAATCTCGCGCCTTCAGGACGTTTGCGCGTCCCTGGGTCCGGCAACACCGGGGGAGCTGTCTGACAGGATTTCCGAGTACATGGCTATCTCCCAGGAGATCATCGAGACGGCCATGTCCCACGGCTTTTCCGGCAACCTCTGGCACTGCTGCCTGACCTACGTGCTGGTCTACCATGAGAACGCCTATGCCAGGGCCTGCGAGATCCGGGGAGAAATCGCGGGGGGGATCAACCAGGCAGCCTTCCATGATTTCCGGATCTTCATGGAGCTCTTTCACTATGACTTCTCCGATATCGAGAAGGCCTTGGGCATCTCCATCTATGAGATCATTCGGGACTGCCCGGCTTCTCAGGATGACAGGAAGCTCTGGAGCCGGCGGATTCGGGCCAGGATTGAGGAGCTTGCCCTGCATCTTTCCTCAGCAGGGGATGTGGAGACTTTCAAGGCGGCCATCGATCTCTTCTACAAGGACTTTGGCTGTGGGAAGTTCGGTCTGCACAAGGCCTTTCGTATCGTGGAGAAAGAGATGGGGAGGGGAATGGCGGAGCTTGTTCCCATCACCAATATCGCCCACGTGCGCCTGGATGATCTGGTGGGGCTTGAAATCCAGAAAAAGAAGCTCATCGAAAACACAGAGGCTTTTCTGGCTGGCCGGCGGGCAAACAACTGCCTTCTATACGGGGACGCCGGGACCGGAAAGTCCACTTCCATCAAGGGAATTCTCAATGAGTACTATGACAGGGGGCTTCGGATCATCGAGCTGTATAAGCATCAGTTCCGCTGTCTCGTGGATGTCCTGGCACAGATCAAGAACCGGAATTATAAGTTTATCATCTACATGGATGATCTATCCTTCGAGGAGTTTGAGACAGACTATAAGTACCTGAAGGCGGTGATTGAGGGAGGACTCGAGAAAAAACCGGAAAACGTGCTGATTTACGCGACCTCCAACCGCAGGCACCTGATCCGGGAGAACTACGAGGATAAGGGCGGGGAGGTGCGCTCCGACATGCACACCTCTGACACTGTCCAGGAGAAGCTCTCTCTGTCCGGCCGCTTTGGGATATCCATCTACTTCGGCGCTCCGGTCAAGAAGGAGTTTGACCGGATTGTTCTGGAGCTGTCCAGAAGGGCCGGCATGCAGATCCAGGAGGAGCAGCTCCTTCTGGGGGCCAATGCCTGGGAGCTCGCCCATGGCGGGCGCAGCGGGCGCTGTGCGCAGCAGTACATCGACTACCTGCTGGGAACCCTCGCGGAAGAAGGGAAGGAAGACTGATTTTCTCCATCATCCAAAGGGACTGTGCATATCACCATATATAAAAGCGCGAATAAGAGCGCG
>CADBUA010000229.1 GCA_902797665.1 uncultured Lachnospiraceae bacterium
CAGATCAGTTGTTCCTGTAGTAGTTGATCAGGCAGCCGTCGGCGATGATCTGGCGTTCCGGCTCGGTCAACGGTCCGGTGGAGACTTCAAATTCCGTGACGGTCCCATCCATCTTCACGACGTAAGCCTGGATGCTCTCCTTATTCTCCAGAACCGCGGCACGGATGCCAGGTACAAAAATATAGTCCCCAAGGGCAAAGACCGACGGATCCTTGACCAGGAAGGGCACCATCCCCCAGTTGATGCAATTGGAGCGATAGCGCTTGGTGGCGTACTGTACTGCCAGGTTGGCGGAGGCGCCCATCACCCTCTGGCAGGATGCGGCCTGTTCTCTGGCAGAGCCGTCCCCTGGCATATTGGCGAAGATCGTGGAGCCGATGTCGGTTTCTTCCGGACTGTTCTTGATTCCGGCCTTTGTCAGAGCCGCGTAGACTGCCTTGACCTCATCAGTCAGGCCTTTTCCTGCTTCTCTGTCGCGCTCCATCTGACGCATAACCTTGGATCTTCCCACGTACTCCGGATCTCTGCGGCTCAGAGCAAACTCGGACAGGCGTTCCGGATTCGAGCGGTAGGACGAGGTCTCACCGGAGGGGATCAGCTCATCGGTGGTGGTCACCGGGTCGGTGATATAGGAGCAGACCTTCAGCAACAGGTCATCTGTCAGAGCCGGCATCTCCGGCCAGTCCTTGATGTTCGGGCCAAATTTCAGCTCGTAGTCCGGCTCTGCCTTGCCCCAGCCATTGTAAACGCGCTTCTCATAGATTCCGCCGTCGAAGTTATAGACCGGGTTGCTGTAGACCACATCGAGGTCGGAAGCCGCGGTCAGGCGTCCACCGTTAACCGCGGTAGCGGCGATGGAACGGGCATCCATCAGAGCTGTTACGGACAGCTGGCCCTCTCCGGGCTTGGATCCTTCGCGATTCGGGAAATTCCTGGTGGTATGACGGATGGAGAACTCTCCGTTCGCCGGGCAGTCGCCTGCGCCGAAGCAGGGTCCGCAGAAGCATTCCCGCATAATGACTCCAGCCGCGACCAGATCCGCCATTCTGCCATTTCTACAGAGTTCCTCATAAGCCGGAAGGCTGCCAGGGTAGATGCTCAGGCTGAAGCTGCCATTGCCGCAGCTCTTCCCGCGGAGAATATCCGCAGCCGCGCAGATGTTGTCGAAGGTCCCGCCGGAGCAGCCCGCGATCTCGCCCTGCTCGACCCAGAAGGCACCATCGTGGTACTTCTCTACAAGTCTGATGGAGGCCCCCTTCATCTTGCTGTTGACGTTCTTCTCGGTCTCCGCCAGGATCTCCTGCGCGTTCTCGAGGAACTCGTGGATGGTGAAAACATTCGACGGATGCATAGGCATCGCGATCGTGCACTCGATGGTGGAGAGATCGATATAAACACAGCCGTCATAGTAGGCAGCCTTCGCCGGGCGCATTTCTGTATATGCCTCCGGACGGCCGATTCTCTCATAGTAACCCTTCGTCTCCTCATCGGTGATCCAGATGGAAGACCAGCAGGTGGTCTCAGTGGTCATGACGTCGATGGCATTCCTGTACTCAATCGGAAGATTCCTGATGCCAGGGCCGACAAACTCCATGACCTTGTTCTTCACATAGCCGTTCCTGTAGACCGCGCCGACAATGGAAAGCGCCACATCGTGGGGGCCGACTCCCGGATTCGGCTCTCCGGTCAGGTAGATTGCAATAATGCCCGGATAGGTGAAGTCGTAGGTCCTGCCCACCAGCTGCTTGGCCAGCTCACCGCCGCCTTCCCCGACAGCCAGAGTTCCCAGCGCACCGTAGCGGGTGTGGGAGTCAGAGCCCAGGATCATCTTTCCGCAGCCTGCCATGATTTCACGGTCCAGGCTGTGGATGTTGCCAAGGTTGGTCGGCACATAGATGCCGCCGTACTTGTGGGCGGCGGACAGGGCGAACTTGTGATCATCCTCATTGATCGTTCCACCGACCGCGCAGAGGCTGTTGTGGCAGTTGGTCAGAAGGTACGGCAGCGGGAACTCTTTCATCCCGGAGGCACGTGCTGTCTGGATAATCCCGACATAGGTGATGTCGTGGCTGGCCATACTGTCATACTTCAGCTGAAGGCGCGTCATGCTGTCCGAGTGGTTGTGGTCCCTGATGATCCCGTAGGCCATCGTTCCCTTCCTGGCTTCCTCCTCCGAGACGGGAGCCCCGGCCCTGGCGGACGCTTCCTGCGCGTCATTGCACAGTTCCGTGCCATTCACCACATAGACACCTGATTCGTAGAGTTTGATCATCTGATACCTCCTGATTCTGAGTTTTATACGCGCAGCCAGGAAGATTTGCCTTGTAAAATCTCAGGCCGCGGTATATGCAGAGGGTCTGTGGATCCGCCAGCGGCAGATCCATAGATTCTCCAGTATATAAGCGCCCTCAGAAAGGCTCCGGGAACATACCCGGCGCGGACTGCGGGTGCTTACCGTGCGCGCCCATCTTATCATAACAGGCCCCGCCTTTCATCCTCAGCCGGAGAGTCGACTTATCGGGCAGGCCGGGGTCCCCCGGCAGCTGCCCCTCGGGGAAGCGGACGCGTGGCTTTCCCAGATCCGGCTTTATCGCTGATGCGGCAGCAGAACCCTGCCTGGCATACGATTTGATCTCCAGATTGGATCTCTGCACGCATCTCCTTCTTCTCCTGATGCCCAGCTTCTCCCATTCTCACTCCCACTGGTAGACCCAGGCATACGGGATTCTTCGCTCCAGGATCCGCCGAACCACGTTGTACCAGCTGCCGCTCTCATTCATGACAATACTGTCCGCACTGAGAACGTTCTGTTTTCCTCGAAGGGCTGTGTCCGGACCATCCAGCAGCTGGACAACTGTTCCTGGAATATCCCGGAATATCTCTTCAATCAAGGTCTTCAGTCTTCCGGAGTTGGACACCGGGCGGTCCAGATAAAAGGTGAGATCCGTGATGCCTGGATGGAGAAGCAGCTCTTCCTTCAGCAGACTGATGGCTGTGGGGGTCTTGTCGATGATTCGATACGTTCCGTGAAGCCCGGCGAGATCCCGGATCACACCGTCGTCCCCAAGAAGCATCAGGCTCCCTGATAAGGCCACCTCCAGGGAGATGATGATATTGAATCCATCGATGAAGACCTCCCCGGACAGTTCCCGTACTTCCCGCTCCGCGTGCAGCTTTTTCTCTTCCTCCGGCATAACGCTCCGGTAAAGGGCCATGCGCTGCCTCCGGGAGAGCATGTGGTGGTTGCCAATAAATGTAATCGTCTGGTCCATCCCATACCCGCGGTTCAAAATCCACCTGGTCTCAAACGCCGCCCGTCTCAGCACTTCATCATAGGACGCTCCAAAGAATTTCGGGTCCTCTGGATCAAAGCCTCTTCTTGTCTCTCCCAATGTCTAACATCCCCTTTACGCCGTCTGATACCCGGAAGCATGAGAGCTGCTGGAGCTCTCCCGGGAAGCATTCGGCTCTGCCAGAAACTTCTGCGCTTCAGTCACACTCCGGCTCCCACAGTTAAAGCTCCAGCACAATGTCTGAAAGCGCTCTCTTCGGAACGTAGTGCACATCCTGTTCATCTCTGTAGTAGTTGCTATTCCCACTCTCCGGAATCTCCACAAGTCTGATCTGTTCATCCGGCTTGCCAATCGCCAGAACCAGGAGCGGTGCCAGGTTCTCTGGAAGCCCCATCTTCCCGGAAACTTCCTCCGGCTTAAAGTTTCCGATCATGCAGCCGCCAAGTCCCTTCTCCACCGCGCCCAGGAGGATCGTCTGCGCCACGATTCCTACATCTTTCTGAAAGCGGTCCAGGTGATCATTGATCCTCCTGTCCTGGCAGATGATGATAAAGGCCGTCGGCTGTTTCCCCTCATGCGGCAGCTGCATCTCCGGGAGCGCCCTGGCCCACCTGACAAGGGTCCGCATGGTCTTCACCTCGTCTTCCTGATACAGCAGAACATATTTCAGCGGCTGCTGATTGATGCTGGACGGCGTGAATCTGGAGAGATCCACCAGATCCAGGAGCTCCTCCCGGGTAATCGTTCTCGTCTCATCGTAGCCCCGGTAACTGCGGTTCTTCTTGACCAGATCCAATAAACTCATGACGGTCTCCTTTCATGCGCTGATGCGTTCTCTTCCTGTTCTGTACGCTCACGCTCAGCGCAAACTGCGAAAGCGGACTGGACAGTCACAGACTCTTTCCTCGCGCAGTCCTGCAGCATATCTCGCTTCTCTGATTGCGCAGTCAG
>CADBUA010000230.1 GCA_902797665.1 uncultured Lachnospiraceae bacterium
GCATTTTCCTTCTGAGCTTCGGCTTCCCGGGGGCTCTCCTTCTGAGCTTTGGTCTCCTGAACCTCCTCTTTTTTCTTCTGGTAGGGCCTGAGCTCAAAGCCGAGTGCCATGGCCCGAAGTCCCAGAAGTCCTCCGGTCCGGATCCAGGCAGTCCGCTTGTGGACATTCACATCGGTGATCAGATGCGGGATCGTGCTGAGATAGCCGGAGATAAAGCGAATCCGGGATTTCAGGCTGCGGCCGTATGTTTTCCCATTTGCCTCCGGAATCCCCCTGGCATACTCCGGGATCTCGATCTGACCTGCCAGGGCGCTCTGTCTCTCCTTCTCCAGCTCCTCATCCGTCAGGATCACCGCCTCTGACAGCTTGATCGTATGCTCCGGGTTTCCGCAGCACTCCATGATAAAGTCGCACTCGGAATCCTTCAGGGTATAGAACTGCATCCTGGATCTCTTGAAAGGGGCGATGGATTGCTGATCGTTGAGAATAATGCTCAGCTTCGGCACGTTTTTCAGAGCCAGAAAAAGGGCATCCACAGCTCTCTCATTGGGCAGGTAGGCGAAGAGATAGCCCGGGTACAGCGCTTTCTTGCGGGGCTCAAATCCTCCCTTGACCTTGTACTGCAGAAGACGGTAGGGGATGAAGACATCCGCATCCGCCAGGATCTCGTCCTTCACAATGATCCGCATCAGAAGCCTCAGGGATTCCCCCTGATTCGACACAGTCTGAATCGCGATCATTCTGGGACGGGATAGATTCTGACTTGTCCGTTCCTCCTCCTCATCATCCTTCCTGCCTGTGATCAGGAACTGTGCATATTCGTCAATGCTGCCCCCTTTCGGTGCCTCTGCTGCGGCTCCTTCGATCTTTTCAAGCTCGCTGTCCATTGACACTTCTACTCCCTCCCCGGACGCCCCGGCAAATCTTCCACTCCCGACCGGAACTCAATTTCACTGGTGACCGATATTTTAGCACAGATCAAAGCTCATAGAAAACAGGCGGAAACCCAGGGAAAAGAGGAGATTGATCTCCTCTTTTCTCTGGACTCCGCCTGTTTCATCTCACTCCAATTTCCATATCCCTTCAGATCTGCCAGCTGCCGGGGCACCAGTTTCCTCTTTCCGCTCACATCCCCGGTCAGAGAGAGGTTTGCGTCTGTCCCCTTCGGCTCTGCCGATCGGAAATCATCCTGGATATGTTCCGGCATCACCCTTTTCAGTGATTCACAGATCTCTGGCATTCCATCCTCTTCTCTGAAAGCTGTCAGCCAGAAAAGAGCTCCTCTCCTTTTACGATCTTCTGGATTGCCTCTATCAGCTCAATCAGGGCGTCCTTCAGTTCCCGGTCCGCGCCGCTGATAAAGGCGACGGGCTCCCCACAGCTGTAAAGGGTGTCCCCGATGAAATGGGCTGTCGAATCCCTGCCCAGGGCATCAAAAGTCAGATGCCTGACCTTTTTCTCCGCGAACATCCGGCAGTAGATCCCGCCGCTGGTGATTGCGAACCCGCATTGACCGTTATGAAAGAGGCTGTCATCGTGTCCGAGGTAGATGACCTCATCGTCCGGAAGGCTGAGGCCCCGGACCAGAGCGGACCCTTTGAGCAGAAAGCGCTCCTCCCCGAAGGCAGCGATGAAGCGCTCGCAGAGCTTTCTGATGGCCTCGGTCTGGTCTGGCTTTCCTGTCTCTGCAGATTCTGCAGCTTTTCCAGACTCTGTCTCCTGGCCGATCTTCAGTTTCCGACTGATGGAGAGAAGGGAGTCTCTCGCGCTCTGATCCTGAGATGCCCGTTTTTCCAGCGCCTCCACCTCGGCCATGAACTCCTCCCGGCTGATGATCCCGCGCTGATATAGCTGCAGAAAGCCCTCCGGGTTCTGGACAGCCATAAAGTCGATATCTTCTCTTGTGAGTGTTTTCATATAATTTCTTCCCCTCCCCGGATTTCCTTATCTAAACGGCCGGGTTCTGACCTTGTCGTTTTCTTTCCCCATCTCAGCCTTTTCCAGGCTCTGCCCCGGAGATAGGCTCCTTTCTTCTATACCCATCCGGGTCCATCATGACACTGAGGCTGCAGGTCCCCAGAGCTCTCCCCATCTCGGATCCGAACACCTTCTGAAAGGCTGGCAGCCCCAGGTCGTAGAAGTACTCAAAGTCGTTTCCATAAAACAGCACCTCAAACCCTTCATTGAAGCCGTAAGCCATGTGGGTGAAGTCTGTAAACGCCTCCGTACGGTCCTTTGCGTACTGTTCTTCTGTCCTTTTCAGAATCTCCCGCATTTCCCACAGGTCCTCCTTTGGGCGGAACTCCATCTCCCGTCTCCAGGAGGGAGACAGGCGGGCGGCCTCCCGCTCGAAAAAGGAAAAAACAGCTGCCCGCTCATCCTCGCATGTCACACTCCAGCGGCCCTCCTCCCCCAGAAGCTCCCGGGACCTCATCATGGCGCTGCAGGTGACAATCATCTCGTACAGCAGAAGTTCTCCGAACTCATCGTAGACATAGGCAAAGTCCGGATCCAGGAGCATACGGTACATCCCCTGAAGCTTTGCCTGGACAAAGAAAAGGCCCGCGTCGGGCATCGGCTCCGTGTTCAGGAGCTGAAAGAGAAAGTCCGAGGTTTCCATGAACCAGGAGACATCGCGGCGTCTGAGCCTGCCCTGCGTGTCCGGATGAAAGAGAAAACGAAACCCTTCTACACACTGCTCCGTCACAACACGCTGAAGGAGCGCTACATCATACTCAGGCAGCCTGTACATCCTGTCTCCTCCTTCCCCAGTCTGCGAATCCGTCCCTCCCGGGACGGAAGCTGGTGAAATGATACGTAAATGTCCCGTCCGCTTTCGGCTTGTCGCCAGGCGAGGTCATACAGTTCAAATACAAAGGCTGGACACATTTTCAATGCGGGCGCAGGAGCCTCGGCCAGGCCTCGTACCTGGATGAGAGCCTGGGACTGGACAGATGCGAAAAAGAGAACCATGCCCACAGAAGGAGGGGCTCTCCGTATCTTTTCAATCTTCTATCGCTCCCTCTTTCTGCCCCAGCGGGGATCTCTTCGGCAGCCGATCTGCCCCTTTTATCTTTTCCTCTTCTTTTCCTTTTTGCCAGGCACACCCATCAGTTCCCTGAATTCCAGGGGCTCCTCATCCTCCGGGAGGACTTCCACAAGGGTCTCCTGACTCTCCGCGCTCCGGACAATCAGGCTGTTGGCGATCCTGGCCCCGCGGCTCTTCTTCGCAAAGTCGCGCTGCCTCAGGTAAAGATAGCCGAAGGCGCTGTAGACAATGGCGCCAATAAAGTTGACCAGGAGATCTTTCATGCTGTCAATTATCCCAATATCCAGATATCCGCCCTCGATTGTGATGCTCTCCCCGGACTGTGTGTGAATCACCGTATCGATGATTCCTTTGACAGCAATCACCTTCTGGGAGTGGGCGGGATCCAGTGTCACAGACTGAAAGCTCTGAACAATGAAGTCTTTCTGCATATCCTGGCCGAAGAAGGAGTCCCCGGCAAACTCGATAAACTCCCAGATCACCCCGATGGTCATGGAGAAGCAGAAGGCGACCATCGCCAGGTAGAAAGGCGACAGGTTGATGTTTTTGCTGTGCCGGTTCATCAGGTCGATCATGGAGAAACCCACAGCCGCCGCCAGAAACCCGTTGAGCGTGTGGAGCATGGTATCCCAGCCAGGGATCGCTACATAGAAGTGGTCAATCTCACCGAGGATCTCCGCCGCGAAGATGAACAGGTAGATCGTGCCCTCAAACAGAGGCGGAATCTCTATCTTGAAGTTCTGCTCCATGAAGCTCGGAAGCAGAAAGAGAACCAGGCTGAGAATGGCAATCCCCACTCCCTCATAATTCTTCATGAAAAAAGAGCGGATCATCACCAGGATCACCAGGATCCGGAGGATGGAGTAGAGGCGGTACACTTTGGCATTCGTGCGGATGCTGGCTTTGAGCCGGCTGACATACTTTCTCAAACTGAACATGAAACTATCCTCTCATTATCCTTTCATTATCCTTTCATTATCATTTCTTCGTCATTTCACTTCTTTCAGGCGCTTTTCATCGTCTGCCTTTCACGTCTGCCTGCTCCGCCTGCTTTCTGCTGGATTTTCTGGCCTGCCGGCCATTGTCTGTCTTCGCCCCCGCTGGATGGGGGCTTTTCCGCTCCTTGCTTACTGA
>CADBUA010000231.1 GCA_902797665.1 uncultured Lachnospiraceae bacterium
CTTAATTTTGCCATTTATAAATAGATGATTTAATAATGAAAAGAATGTTTTCAGAAAACATGATTAATTCTAATGAATTGGGACATACAATAACTATGAAGAAGATTCTGCTTGCATCATTTCTGCTTTTGACACTGCTTTCACTGAACTGCCGCTCTGCTCAGGCTGAGTCCCTCAGTCTGCTTCCCTATTATTCGAATGAGGCGTCTTCCTGGCTGGAATCCTCAGAAAACAGTTATGCGCCATTTCATATCAATGACGGGGACCTGTCCACAGCCTGGGTGGAAGGGGTGGAAGGCGACGGGATCGGGGAGTCGATCCTCCTCCGGTCCGCGCCCTTTTCCGTCATCAAAGAGATGACCATCTGGCCCGGATACTATAAAAGCGCGGATCTCTATCAGAAGAACTCTGTTCCGACGGGTATCCGGATCTCTTCAGGAAGCAGCAGAGCGGATTTTGATCTCTCCGCGTATCATCCTGCCTATGCGGAGAATTCCCCCGGATACAGCATTCCCTTCCCGGAAGGTTTTGTCACGGATGGAATGATCACTCTCACGATTCTGGGAGCGAGAAGCGGGTCGCTATACCATGACAGCTGCCTCAGCGAAGTCCATTTTTACGGAGAGAGAGGGGATGAGCTTCTTTTCCAGGAGGCTGGGATTTTGACCTGGATCTATCTGAACCGCTTTGAGACCTGGGGGGACTATCGTTCAGATATGGTCACAAAAGAGGATCTCCGGCCGGATGACCTGGCAAACGGCATCTACTGGTATCAGTATCATATGGAAGATCCGAGAATCCTGAATCAAAAGCCGGAAACAAACACGCTCTCTTTGGAGACGATAACAAGCATCATGATGGAGCTTTTCGGGAGAGCGGATGAGGAAGCCCTGAGGATTCTTGGAGAGGAGTACGGAAGCATTGAAAACGGAGAGTATGAGCTTTATTCGACGGGAGACTATGGTGATGTCCCTGTTGTTTCCTGTGAGAGGCGTACCTTCGAGAAAGAGGGAGAGGACTGCATCGTCAGAGGGGATATGAGGGATATGTGGGGAACAATTGTCGGGAGCTTTGAAGGCAGGTTCTCCTCCGGAAGCGAAAAGTCCGGCATCCACATGTTCCAGAGTCTGACCGTGGAGATCTTTGACAGATAGTGGAGCAGGACAAATGCCTTGGCGCGGCGCACGAAAGACAGCCATGCGTGCCTTAGAATCAGCGATATAATGATCCTGCCTGGATCTACGGAAAGAAGTGGAAAACAAATGATATGGCTTTGGGGATCTCTCCGGCATAGTCTCCTGCAGGTTGACCCGGAGAGATCTCCACTTCTTCAGAGACCTCTTTCTGAAACTTATATGATAGTTGCTTGATGGTTATTTCCAGAGTTATTTGACCTTTTTGCTTGTGACAGCTTATAATCCCACAAAAGTGGCGAAGCGGAGGGGATCCATCTGCCGCAGTTTCTCCATGACGCCTTTGCATTTCTTTTGGAAGGAGTCATTTGTCAGAGAGGTGATTATACCGGGAAGTATTTCGGATTTGCCAGATGCGTGGGCGGTATATGCCCGCTCGCGTCCACTCACCGCAGATTCTCGCGCCCGCGGGTATATCTGTGCGCCCAAGGGTTTGCCGGGAAGGCAGATCATACAGAGAAAAAGGCGGGCTCATCTTCTGAATCGGCTCAGCAGAACACGGAGGAGTTTTTAATGGAAGACTTTCTTTTGTTCTATCCCGCAGCATCCCGTTTCCAGGATCTGCAGCTCCGCTTCTGCGGCTACGAGGAATGTGTGCCCGGGCACAGCTACGGCCCGGCTGTCCGGAATCAGTACCTGATCCACATCGTCAAGTCGGGAAGCGGAATCTACCAGGTGAATCAACAGCGCTATGAACTCGGAAGCGGATCGGGCTTTCTGATTGAACCTGGTGCGCAGACCTACTATGAGGCGGACCTGGAGAATCCCTGGACCTATTTCTGGGTTGGCTTTGACGGGAGCATGGCCCCCGATGTGATCCGGGATCTTGGCCTTGGGAAAGAACTCCTCGTTTTCCAGACCACGAAAGGGGAAGCGCTTCTGGATGTGGTCAGGTTCATGAAGAAGTATCAGGCACACTCCAGTGCGGATGAATACATGCAGCAGGCGCTGCTTTACCGCTTTCTGTCCCTTCTCCTCAGTGATATGGAAGTACGGATTCCGGAGAAAGGAAAACGGAATGAGCATGTGGTGAAGGCCATCCGCTATATCGAGGAAAACTATACAAGGCCCTCCATGAATGTGTCAGATGTCGCGGACGCCGTCAATATCGAACGGGGTTATCTCTATGTGCTTTTTGAGAAGTACCTGAACCGATCACCCAAGGATTATCTGACAAGGTTCCGCCTGACCAAAGCCACGGAGCTTCTCAATCACACGGATCTTTCGATTGAGGAGATCGCGGGGCACTGCGGCTATCAGGACGCGGTGACCTTTTCCAAGTCCTTCAAAAAGATGTTTTCTCTGCCGCCCTCCAAATACCGGGTCGTGAGCAGGTCAAGGGCGCTGAATGACATTCCACTCTGGGAGGAGAAGCTGGAAGAGCCGGA
>CADBUA010000232.1 GCA_902797665.1 uncultured Lachnospiraceae bacterium
CGTGTGTGGTATGAAGGGGCATGCTACCACATCATGGGAAGAGGAAACCGCCGGGGGTCGATCTTTAAAGAGCCGGATGACTATGCGCTCTTTCTCCGGGTTATGAAGGAAGTCCGTGAGAAGTGTCCTTTTATCCTGCATGCCTTCTGCCTTATGACTAACCATTTTCATCTGGAACTGACGACGAAGGGGCAGCCGATCTGGAAGATCATGCAGCCACTGATGAATCATTATGCCAGGATCTTCAACGGAAAGTATGGTTATGTCGGACATCTGTTTGAATCCCGCTATACTTCCTGCCTGATCGAGAATGACATCTATTTCCTGGAGGTCAGCCGCTACATCCACCTGAACCCGGTTAAGGCGTCGATGGTGCGCGAGCCGTTGGCGTACGAGTACAGCAGCTACAGGAAGTATGTATCAGCCGGAGATTCTTCAAAAATGTTTCTGGACACAGACCTGCTTGATACCTCGCGCGTGCTGGGGAGCTTCCGGCACAACAGCAGGGAGCAGTACCGCATGTTCGTAGAGGGAAAGATCTCACATGCTGAACAGGAGATGCTGATCAGGAAAGACATAAATGAGGACGAGCGGTGGCTTCCCTGGGAGAAATAGGCAGCTTCCAAGGTGCATCCGGCTTGCAAACATCGGGTGATATGCCAGGAAAGGATTTAAAAAGAGGAGGCAGACAGCTGATGGCCACAGTCGTAAAGAGCATGGCAACATCCGGTGTGGATGGATTTATGGTGGAGATAGAAGCATCGACGATCCGCGGCCAGCAGCAGTCGATCTCGATCATCGGTCTGGGAGACCAGGCTGTCAAGGAAGCGGGGGAGCGGATCCAGGCGGCGATCGAATCCTGCGGCTACGAGATTCCGAAGGACAAAGTGATCCTGAGCCTGGCTCCGGGCAACAGAAAGAAGAGGGGCTCTCATTTTGACCTGGGCATGACGATCGCCCTGCTTTTCCAGACAGACCAGATCGGCCCGGCTAAACCCGATGAATATGCCTTTATCGGCGAACTCTCTTTGAACGGTCGGGTGCGTCCCTGCAACGGCATCCTCTCCATGCTGACGGAAGCGAGGAAGTGCGGGATCAAATCTGTGATCGTCCCCTATGACAACCGGAAAGAGGCGGAGACGATATCGGGAATCCGCATATGTCCGGTGAAATCCCTGCCGGATACCGTTCGATTCCTGGAGGGGAAGCTGGATCTGAAAAGGCAGTATGCGGAAAACCGGAAACAGAAAGCGAATACAATAGGAAAATCTGCCGCTTCCCCGCAGGAGACTGCAGCCGGCCAGCTCGATTTCAGTGATGTAAAGGGTCAGGACGACCTGATCGAAGCGATCCTTCTGGGCGCTGCAGGAGGACACAATGTACTGATGATCGGCGGGCCGGGCTGCGGCAAGACCATGATCGCGCAGCGGATCCCCACGATCCTGCCAACGATGACGGAGAAGGAATCCCTTGAATCCACTAAGATCCACAGTATCTCCGGCCTCCTGGATCCAGGGGAGGGACTTTTAAAGATTCGTCCCTTCCGCGCGCCCCACCACAATGTTTCCCTGAATGCCCTGATCGGTGGCGGGACCTATGCCCAGCCGGGGGAGGTATCCCTCGCCCACAACGGCGTCCTGTTCCTGGATGAACTCGCGGAATTCTCCAGATCCACCCTCGACGGCCTGCGCCAGCCCATGGAGGACAAGAAGATCACCATCTCCCGCGTGAACGGCACCAATACCTATCCGGCGAACTTTATGCTGGTTGCTGCCATGAATCCATGTCCCTGTGGTTACTATCCGGCCAAACGCTGCCATTGCACGGACTACGAGATCATTCATTACAGGGGGAAGATCTCCGGGCCTATCCTGGAGCGCATAGACATCCAGAAAAGCGTCCAACAGGTCGACTACTTTGAACTGTCCGGAAAGAAAAGCGCCTACACCTCCGCTGCCCTGCGCTCCCTCGTGGAAAAAACCAGGACTATCCAGCAGGAACGCTTCAAGGATGACCCGGGCGTCAGCTGCAATGCGCAGATGACGACCGCCATGATCCAGAAATACTGCATACTGGATGAGCCGTCAACCCAACGCCTCAAACGAGCGAGCGAACAGTACGGCTACAGTGCCCGTGTGATCCACAAACTTCTACGTCTGGCAAGGACCTCCGCAGACCTGGACGGAGCGCCGGATATCCGCGAAACAGATATTGTCCGAGTCCTGCGCTGCCGGGACCTGGACACCGACAACAGCAGGATGTACACGATAGAGTGAATTCAAGTCCCTGATTCGTGAACGGAAAATGA
>CADBUA010000233.1 GCA_902797665.1 uncultured Lachnospiraceae bacterium
CCACAACCTTCAGGAGCACAGCGTCGTGATGATCCGCGGCGGCCGTGTCAAGGACCTTCCGGGTACCAGATATCACATCATCCGCGGAACCCTGGATACCGCCGGTGTCGCCAACAGGCGTCAGGCGCGTTCCAAGTACGGCGCGAAGAAGCCGAAGGCAGCGGCGAAGTAAGGCAGCTGATCCGGCAATGAGTTTAGCAAATGGTTTCACGGGAGAAAGCATGGAGTTTTGGATCACCCAAGTGGCTGCGATGAGCCAGAAATCCTGCCTGACACGAAGAGTAAGATCGAGAAAAGTCGATATCGTGAGTACCTGTGATCTAATTGGAACGCCCTGCTGGGCTTCCGGTAATTAAGGAGGGAAGAACGTGGCACGGAAAGGACATGTTCAGAAAAGAGATGTGCTGGCAGATCCGAAGTACAACGACAAGGTAGTCACCAAGCTGGTTAACAGCATCATGCTTGATGGCAAGAAGGGCGTTGCGCAGAAGATCGTTTACGGCGCATTTGACAGAATGGAGAAGAAGACAGGCAAGCCGGCGATCGAGGTCTTCGAGACGGCGATGAACAATACAATGCCTGTGCTTGAGGTTAAGGCGAGAAGAATCGGTGGCGCGACCTACCAGGTTCCGATCGAGGTGAAGCAGGACAGACGTCAGGCTCTTGCCCTTCGCTGGATTACCATGTATTCCAGGAAGCGCGGTGAGAAGACCATGGAGGAGCGTCTGGCAAATGAGTTGATGGATGCGGCCAACAACACTGGATCATCCGTCAAGAGAAAAGAAGATGTGCACAAGATGGCTGAGGCCAACAAGGCATTTGCTCATTACCATTTCTGATGTGCCATTGACAGTTGGAGGTATAAATGGCAGGAAGAGAATATCCGCTTGACCGGACCAGGAACATCGGGATCATGGCCCATATCGATGCGGGCAAGACGACACTCACAGAGCGCATCCTGTACTTTACGGGCGTAAACTACAAGATCGGCGAAACCTATGAGGGAACCGCAACCATGGACTGGATGGCCCAGGAGCAGGAGCGGGGCATCACCATTACTTCCGCAGCTACCACCTGCCACTGGACCCTTGAAGATCAGACAAAAGCGAAGGAGGGCGCCCTGGAGCATCGAATCAACATCATCGATACGCCAGGTCATGTGGATTTCACCGTCGAGGTGGAGCGCTCCCTGCGTGTTCTGGATGGCGCTGTCGGTGTATTTGACGCGAAGGGCGGCGTAGAGCCCCAGTCGGAGAATGTCTGGCGCCAGGCTGACAAGTACAGTGTCCCGCGTATGGCATTCGTCAACAAGATGGACATCCTCGGGGCGGATTTCCGCAATACCGTGAAAGAGATCGGGACAAAACTCGGCAAGAACGCCGTGGTTGTCCAGATCCCGATCGGCAAGGAGGATTACTTCAAGGGCCTGATCGATCTCTTCGAGATGAAGGCCTACATCTACAATGACTCGAAGGGGGAGGACATTTCCGTCGTCGACATTCCGGAAGAGATGAAGGATGAGGCGGAGGAAGCCCACACTGAGCTGGTCGAGAAAATCTGCGAGTTCGACGATGATCTGATGGAGCAGTACCTGGATGGGACTGAGCCCTCCGTCGAGGACATGAAGAAGGCACTTCGCAAGGCCACGATCGAGAACAGGGGCGTCCCGGTATTCTGCGGGTCCGCTCATCAGAATAAGGGGATCCAGAAACTCCTCGACGGCATCGTGGAATATATGCCGGCCCCGACAGATGTGCCGGATGTGACAGGCACAGATCTTGAGGGCAATGAGGTCATGCGGAAGACCTCCGACGAGGAGCCGTTTTCAGCGCTGGTATTCAAGATTGTATCCGATCCTTTCGTCGGACGTCTTGCCTACTTCCGTGTTTACTCCGGAACGATGGGTTCAGGCTCCTATGTATTGAATGCGACGAAGGACAAGAAGGAAAGAGTGGGCCGCATCCTGCAGATGCATGCCAACAAGAGAAACGAACTCCAGAAGGTTTACTCAGGTGACATTGCCGCCGCAATCGGATTCAAGTTCTCCGGAACAGGGGATACGATCTGTGACGATCAGCACCCGGTGATTCTGGAATCCATGGAGTTCCCGGAGCCGGTTATCGAGCTCGCCATCGAGCCGAAGACCAAGGCCGGGCAGGGGAAGCTGGGGGAAGCTCTGGCCAAGCTTGCCGAGGAGGATCCGACCTTCCGCGCGCACACGAACGAGGAGACTGGTCAGACAATCATCGCCGGAATGGGCGAGCTCCATCTGGAGATCATTGTCGACAGACTGCTGCGTGAGTACAATGTGGAGGCAAATGTGGGTGCGCCGCAGGTTGCCTACAAGGAAACGATCAGCAAGGGCTCCGACATCGACAGCAAATATGTGCGTCAGTCCGGCGGCAAAGGCCAGTATGGACACGCGAAGATCCGTTTCAGCCCGCTGGAGCCGAACGGCGAAAATACCTACGAGTTTATCAACAAGACCGTTGGCGGCTCGATCCCGAAGGAATATATCCCGGCGGTCGACGAGGGAATTCAGGAGGCCATGAAGAGCGGCATCCTGGGCGGTTACCCGGTCGTTGGCGTGCAGGCGGAAGTCTACGATGGGTCCTACCACGAGGTGGACTCCTCAGAGATGGCTTTCCATATCGCCGGATCTATGGCCTTTAAGCAGGCCATGCAGAAGGGCGCGGCGGTTCTGCTGGAACCGATCATGAAGGTCGAGGTCTCAACGCCTGAGGAGTACATGGGCGATGTGATCGGCGATATCAATTCGAGGCGCGGCCGCATCGAAGGGATGGACGACATCGGCGGAGGCAAGATGGTCCGCGGACTCGTTCCCCTTTCTGAGATGTTCGGTTACGCGACGGATCTTCGTTCGAAAACCCAGGGCCGTGGCAATTACTCGATGTTCTTCGAACGCTATGAGCCGGTGCCGAAGAATATCCAGGAGAAGCTCCTGAAGGATGTGGGCAGATAAGCTGTAGAATGGACTTCAGAATGGATTTCAGTATGAAGTCTGTCCAGTCCGCTCTGCTCAGAGCTCAGAAAATATACCCGTGAGCGAGAATCTGCGACAGAATCGCCGCAAGCGGGCATATACCGGTGAAACACTTTGCAGATATGGATGCTTCCCGGTATAAAACGAAAGATGTGCCCCGGGGGCTGACCCCCTCGGGGGGAAGATATGCTTGCAAAACCTGCCGAAGAGAAATATAATACAGGACAGACTTGCGAAAAACATGCCGCCTTGCGGCACACTGACAGCCACAGGGCGTCACAGTTTTAAGGAGGAAGAGTGAAATGGGAAAGCAGAAGTTTGACAGAAGCAAACCGCACGTAAACATCGGGACCATTGGCCATGTCGATCACGGCAAGACCACTCTGACCGCGGCGATCACGAACGTTCTTTCGAAGAGGGTTCCGGGAAACAATTTCGCTGCTTTCGATCAGATCGATAAGGCTCCGGAAGAGAGAGAGCGTGGAATCACGATCTCTACCGCTCATGTCGAGTATCAGACCGAGAAGCGTCATTATGCTCATGTCGACTGCCCCGGCCATGCTGACTATGTCAAGAACATGATCACTGGCGCCGCACAGATGGATGGTGCCATCCTGGTCGTCGCTGCGACGGACGGTGTCATGGCTCAGACCAGAGAGCATATCCTGCTTGCCCGCCAGGTTGGTGTGCCGAAGATCGTTGTCTTCCTGAACAAGGTTGATATGGTTGACGATCCGGAGCTGATCGAACTGGTTGAGATGGAAGTCACCGAGGAGCTGGAGAAGGAAGGCTTCGAGGATTGCCCGATCATCAAGGGTTCCGCGCTGAAGGCTCTGGAAGATCCGGATTCTGAATGGGCCAACAATATCATGGAGCTCATGGACACAGTCGACGAGTACATCCCGACTCCGCCGCGTGACAATGATAAGCCGTTCCTGATGCCGGTTGAGGATGTCTTCACGATCTCCGGCCGCGGCACTGTCGCGACTGGCCGTGTGGAGCGTGGTATGCTGAAGCTGAACGATCCGCTGGAGATCGTTGGTGTTCGGAAGGACATCCAGTCCACAGTCGTTACCGGTATCGAGATGTTCCACAAGCTGCTGGACTATGCTGAGGCTGGTGACAACATCGGCGCTCTGCTTCGCGGTATCCGCAGAACAGATATCGAGCGTGGCCAGGTTCTCTGCAAGCCGGGCACCGTTCATTGCCATACCAAGTTTACGGCTCAGGTCTACGTCCTGACCAAGGATGAGGGTGGTCGTCATACTCCGTTCTTCAACAACTATCGTCCGCAGTTCTACTTCAGAACCACGGATGTCACGGGTGTCATCTCTCTGCCGGAAGGCGTTGAGATGTGCATGCCGGGCGACAACGTTGAGATGACGATTGAGCTGATTCACTCCATCGCTATGGAGCAGGGTCTTACCTTCGCTATCCGCGAGGGCGGACATACGGTCGGTTCGGGCCGTGTCGTCTCCATCATCGAGTAATTCGATCCGGGCGATCGCAAATAAGCGAAATCAGAGGCCGGAGGACTTGTCCTCCGGCCTTTTTGTTTGCAATGGCAGAATTGAAATTAACTCTGCGAGCTTAAAAATCTGCACCTGAATCGGGGAGAAGGGGCATATAGCGTGAATACCTGGCAAATCCGAATGATTCCCGGCATAATGGTCATTTTCCATAGAAAACTGGGAGATAGCAGAGCGCTTTCGGCATTTTCAACAGGAAAACCCTGTAAAAACAGGGCTTTTACGTTGACTTGGGTAAATGAGAAAGCTATAATCCCACATATATGACGATCATCCAAATAGGGTCTTCGGATTGCTTTGCAGTTGCTGCTTTCGCAATTCGTCCTGATTTCGCATTCTTGTGTCACTCCCGACTCGATCAGCGCGTCTGTAAGGCTTTGCCTTCCATTTCAGTTATGGCTGGCATTTCAAAGGGACTCACAGCTCGAGCGAAGCTCCTGGACTGGAGTCATGAATGGACGCGAGCGGGCACATACCGCTGAAGCAGCCGGCAAATCGGAATGCTTCCCATGATCGAATCATCTGGCAGAAGATCTGGCTTTCTTCTGCCGCAAATCCCCTGCCCTGTCCGCAATCAGAGAGTGTGTGTGCGGCCCTTGAAGGAAGTCTGATCGATCGATGAAAGTCAGATCTCCTCCTTGATTGCGGAGCCTGGCCGAAGCGGCGCACAGACGCTGGCTCGAGAGAAGACTTCGGCGTCCACTTTGACTGATGATCTTTTTGCTTCCGGGGCAGGGGGATGTTTCTGCTTACAGGCCGGGTTTCCCGGCCGGGCTTTCCGCATTGGGTCTGAGAAGCTCCCACCTGCGGCGCGAAAGGAGAGGTGGTTTAGTATGTTAAAATACGTTGTAAAACGAATCATCCTCGCCCTGATTACGATCTTCATTGTCTGTCTGATTACGTTCTTTACCATGAACGCGATCCCGGGAGGTCCCTTCAGCGGCGAGAAGGCCAAGTCCCCTGAAGTTCAGGCGGTGCTGGAGCGCCGCTTTAACCTGGACAAGCCGGTGGGCACGCAGTTTTTTCTCTACATGGGAAATCTGCTGAAAGGGGATTTCGGCATCTCGGCGAAGACTGGCCGTAACATCTCTGACACGATCGGCTCCAAGTTTTCCGTCTCCGCCAGAATGGGCTTTTTTGCCGTTCTCCTGGCCATCTTTCTCGGTGTTGTCTTTGGCTCCATCGCCGCGTTGACGCGGAACCATCTGCCAGATCGGGTCATCATCTTCCTGTCGACCCTCTTCACGTCACTTCCAAGCTTTGTGCTGGGCTCCTTCCTGCTGGTGATCTTTTCCGTCAAGCTGGGGCTGGTGCAGGCCTGGAGCGCGGAAAAGCAGAATCTAATCCTCCCGGTGCTTTCTCTGGCGGCATATCCGGCAGCCTATATCACGCGTCTGACCAAGACCTCCATGCTGGATGTTCTGGGGCAGGATTATGTGCGTACTGCCCGTGCCAAGGGCGTGGCCCAGATCAAGGTTCTTTTCCTCCACACCCTGAGAAATGCCCTGATTCCGGTGGTGACCTATGTCGGTCCCATGATCGCTTCGGTTCTCACAGGCTCTCTCGTGGTGGAGCAGATCTTCACGATTGGAGGGCTGGGGGCGGAGTTCGTCACCTCGATCACCAACCGCGACTATCCGATGATCATGGGGGTGACCATCTTCCTGGCAGTCTTCATGGTTACGATGAACCTGATCACCGATATCGTCTACAAACTGATTGATCCGCGTATCAATCTGGCATAAGGAGGAGAGTAATGGACAACGAAAAGATGGGTGGAAATCAAATGCCCAAAAAGCACGCTCTCTCCCTGCAGCTGGATCTGACAAAGTTTGAGAAGGCGACGGAGGAGGAGAAGAGACAGGCGGAGGTCATGAGTGAGTCCTCCACCTTCTTTAAGGATGGCATGAAGCGCCTGAGAAAGAATCCGCTGGCGATGTTTTCCATTGTCGTGCTGATTGTGATCGTGGCGATGATCATAGTCGTTCCGTATGTGGTGCCTTACAGCTATTCTGAGATCATCACAGTGAATGGCAAAAGGGATAAGACCGCAACGAACATGTCACCCTTCAGCTATTCCAGGATGGAACAGCAGTATATCGACGAAGGTGGGAAGATCTTCCCACACATCATGGGAACCGATGAGCTCGGACGCGACTACTTTGTCCGCGTGATCTACGGAACCCGGATCTCTCTGGTGGTCGGCGTCTTCGCCGCTCTCATCGTCCTCATCATCGGTGTCGTCTACGGCTCGATCTCAGGCTACTTTGGCGGCCGGGTGGACCTGATCATGATGCGGATTGTCGACATCATCTACTCCCTGCCGGATCTTCTGATGATCATCCTCCTCTCGGTGGTCCTGAACGAGGTTATCAACGTGAAGGGGAACGGGTTTCTGGCGAAGCTCGGCACGAACATGATCTCTCTCTTCATTGTCTTCGGCCTCCTCTACTGGGTTGGAATGGCCCGCCTGGTCCGGGGCCAGATTCTGACGATCAAGCAGAATGACTATGTCCTGGCGGCTCAGGTGTCCGGCGCGAAGAGCAGCCGGATCATCCGCAAGCATATCCTGCCGAACTGCATCAGCGTCATCATCATCTCGGCGGCACTTCAGATTCCCTCGGCCATCTTCACCGAGTCTTTTCTGAGCTTTATCGGCCTCGGCGTCAAGGCGCCGATGCCCTCTCTGGGTTCTTTGGCCTCGGCGGCCCGGTCCGGGATTACGACCTATACCTACAAACTGATATTTCCGGCAGTCATGATCGCGCTGATCACTCTGGCCTTCAACCTTTTGGGGGACGGACTCCGCGACGCATTTGATCCGAAGCTGAGGAGGTAAATATGGCTGACTACATTCTGTCTTTAAATGACCTCCACACTTCCTTTGAGACCGATAACGGCGAGGTGATGGCGGTCAACGGTGTCACGTTCAACCTGGAGAAGGGCAAGACCCTGGGGATCGTTGGGGAATCCGGTTCCGGCAAGTCTGTGACAGCTTACTCGATCATGCAGATCCTGGAGAAAAACGGATCGATCAAGTCCGGACAGATCCTCTATAAAGGGGAGGACATTACCAGATGGTCTGACAAACAGATGCGGGATTTCCGCGGGAAATGCTGCTCGATCATCTTCCAGGATCCCATGACTTCCCTGAACCCGGTCTTCACCATCGGCTATCAGCTGAAGGAGGCCATCAAGCTTCATACCAACCGGCGCGGAAAGGCCGCGGAGGCACGGGCCATCGAGATGCTGGAGCTGGTCGGCGTCAATGAGCCCAAAAAGCGCATTCACCAGTACCCCTTTGAGTTCTCCGGCGGTATGCGGCAGAGGGTCATGATCGCCATGGCGCTGGCCTGCGAGCCGGATATCCTGATTGCTGACGAGCCGACCACCGCTCTGGATGTGACCATCCAGGCCCAGATCCTGGAGCTCATGCAGGAGCTGCAGGACAAGCTGGGGATGGCCATTATCATGGTCACCCATGACCTTGGCGTCATCGCGCAGATGGCCGATGAGATCATCGTCATGTACGGCGGAAGGGTCTGTGAGCGGGGGACTGCGGAGGATATCTTCTACCGCCCGGCTCATGAGTATACAAAGGGACTTCTCCACTCCATCCCGAACGCGGAGCGGATGGGGCAGCGGCTGGAGCCGATCTCCGGCAGCCCGATCAACCTTCTGAATCTGCCGAAAGGCTGTGCCTTCTGTCCGAGATGTGAGAGAGCCATGAAGATCTGCCTGACGGAGCAGCCACCGGAAACCCGTACTGTGGATGGCCATCTGTCCTCCTGCTGGCTTGCCATCAAGGAGGAGATTGAGGCAGGGATGATCGAGCCGGCGACCTGAGGATCCCGCCCTGGGGAGGGCAGAGGCTTTTGCCTTTGTCTGATCTCACATTGGAGAGGTAGACATTTGTATGGATATGAATTATAAACCGAACAGGGAAAACCTTGTCGAAGTCAACAATATGAAGATGTACTTCCCGATCAAGACCGGGTGGTTTCACTCCACGCCGCTGAAGGCTGTGGACGGGGTCAGCTTCTTCATCCGGCCGGGTGAGACACTGGGTCTGGTGGGAGAGTCCGGCTGCGGGAAGACGACGGTGGGGCGGGCGCTGATCCGCCTTTACAGACCGACGGACGGGGATGTGTTCTTTGAGGGGCAGCGGGTCGATGAGAAATCGATCGGAGGCCTCCGCAAGGATATGCAGATGGTCTTCCAGGACCCCTATTCCTCCCTGAATCCCCGTATGACCATCGAGGATATCATTGGAGAGCCTCTGGACGTCCACAGGCTGTACAGCAGCCGGAAGGACCGCAGGGACAGGATTCTGCACCTGATGGAACTGGTCGGCCTCAACGCGGAGCACGCCACCCGCTATGCGCATGAGTTCTCCGGCGGGCAGAGACAGAGAATCGGCATTGCCAGGGCGCTGGCCACAAACCCGAAGTTCATTGTCTGTGATGAGGCGGTTTCCGCGCTGGATGTGTCCATCCAGGCCCAGGTCATCAACATGTTTGAGGACCTGCAGAAAAAGCTCGGCGTCGCGTATCTCTTCATCGCTCACGACCTTCTGGTCGTGCACCATATCTCCAGCCGGATCGCGGTCATGTATCTGGGCCGGCTTGTGGAGACGGCAGATGCCGATGAGCTGAACAGAAGCCCTATACATCCTTACACCCAGTCGCTGCTCTCGGCGGTTCCCTATCCGGACCCGAAGATTGCCAAGGAGAGCAAGCGCATCATCCTGGAGGGGGATGTCCCGAGTCCGCTGCACATGCCCTCCGGCTGCCCCTTCCGCACCCGCTGCAAGTTTGCGACAGAACAGTGCGCGGAGGAGATGCCGGCCTTGACAGACCGCGGAAACGGCCATCGGGTAGCCTGCTGGAATCAGTGAAAACTGTGCGGAATAAGCGTATGCGTGAGATTCCTCGAAAAGATGCCTAAGCGGGCATATACATTGGGAAGACCTGGTAAGTCCAGGTGTTTTCAGGTGAAGCACAGATAGAAACATAGAAATACAAATAGAAGCACAAAAAGATACATAGAGAGATCTAAAAGCAAAGGCAGCGCCGGAGGGCGCTGCCTTTGTTCATGCTCCATCATTGAATCGTGATTTCCTCCTTCGCCCGGGTCCATCCTTTGGATGATTTCACAAAAGAGCTGGAAAATATCCGGCTATTCCTTCCCTTTTTGACGAAGGGGTAGTATAATACCCTTCGTATTCTTTGGGGAGCGGTCGGTAAATCCGCGATCCCGATGAGTTTTGTCCGGGCAGGACCCGGAAATGCATCTGTTGTATAAGGAGGAAGGTATATGAAAAAGAGAATCGTCAGTGTGCTCCTTGCGGGCATGATGTGCGTCTCTGCTATTGGTATGAGTGCCTTTGCAAAGTCCAGTGACGCAGCGCCGGACTGGGAAGACTATGATGAGAAGATCAACAAGATCTACCAGGAGACGGACTACGCGGAGCGCGAGAAGCTGATGCATGAGGCTGAGGATGAGCTCATGAACAGCTGGGCGGTTATTCCGATCTACTACTACAATGACATCTACATGATGAATACCGACTGTGAAGGTCTGTACTCGAACCTCTTCGGTTTCAAGTATTTCGCTTTCATGAACACAGCCGACAACAAGCTGAACGCGAACCTGGCTTCTGAGCCTGACCATCTGGATCCGGCTCTGAACTCCTCTGTGGATGGCGCCTGCCTGGCGATTCTGAGCTTTGGCGGCCTCTATGCCTATGACGCGGACGGCGCTCTGGTCCCGGAATTCGCGGCGGAAGAGCCGGAAGTCTCTGAGGACGGTCTGACCTACAGCTTCAAGATCCGCGAAGGCCTGAAGTGGTCTGACGGCGAGACGCTGGATGCGGAGGACTTTGTCTACAGCTGGAACCGTCTGGCAGACGAGAATACCGCTGCTGACTACAGCTATCTCTGCGATTCCATGAATCTTGCGCGCAATGAGGATGGCAGCCTGGCGGTTGAGGCCTCTGAGGACGGCCTGACCTTCACGGCTAAGCTGGAAAAGCCCTGCGCGTACTTCCTGGATCTCTGCGCGTTCCCGGCATTCTTCCCGGTTCCGCAGCAGGCGGTTGAAGCGGCAGACCCGAACAATGAGAACCCGGGCGCATGGGCGCTTGAGTCTGGCTTCGTCACCTCCGGCCCCTTCAGCTGCAGCGAGTGGAAGCACAACGAGTCCATGGTCTATGAGAAGAACCCGAACTACTGGAACGCGGATGCTGTCTCCCTGGAGAAGATCAACTTCATGCTGAGCGCGGACGACACCGCGATCTACAACGCTTACAACGATGGCTCCCTGCAGTTCATCGATACGGTTCCGAATGATGAGATCGCCAATGTCATCGACAATGATGATTTCTTCATCGTTCCGAACCTTGGGACCTACTATGTATGCTTCAACGTCAACAGCGATCTCTTCGAAGGCAAGACACCGGAGCAGGCCGCTGAGATGAGACAGGCCTTCTCGCTTCTGATTGACAGACAGTACATTGTTGACGCCATCGGCCAGACCGGCCAGCAGCCGGCAGGTACCTTCATCCCGGCAGGCATGGCAGACGGCCAGGGCGGTGTCTTCAGCGCCAACGATGATGCCTACACCTATCCGGTAACCTGGGACTTCAACGGAGAAGAGGCTGTCGGCTACTACGATCCGACCACGACGGGCGCGACCGAGGAGAACATCACGAAGGCTGTCGAGCTCCTGAAGGATGCAGG
>CADBUA010000234.1 GCA_902797665.1 uncultured Lachnospiraceae bacterium
CAGTTCAAAAACAAAGGCCGGGCGCACTTTCAATGCGACGACAGGTGCCTCACCCGCATGAAATGCTATCCTTTGCTTTATGTTCTCACGCTCAGCGCAAGGCGAGCAAAGCCTGACTCCTCAGTTATCTTATTCTTCCATACCCTGGCATTCCTATCTGGAAAATATAAATGGCTGCTGCTCAGAAAATACGCACACGGCGGCTTCCCTTCTTCGAGTCTGTGCTCCCCCCTTTTTGCTCCAGATGCCATTCCCAGAAGCTTGGAAAAGCTTAAGAAAGAAAACGATTGAGGTCTTAGATTCTAAGATTTATACTCTCTTCATCGAGAATAAGTACGGAATAAACTGGTCCGAAGGAAAACATGAGGAGGGAAAAGCGTATGATCAGGGGAATCAGGAGGACGGTGATGAAGGCGATTCTCTGGAGGATCCGGAGGCAGCGCGGAAGAGAAGTTTCCATCATGATTGGCTGGGGGGATGTTGAGCGGGATAACGCAGTAAACGCGTGCTACCAGTTGTCCCGCTAGGGCAGGTTTTCAGAAGATGGAGGGCAGAATCCACAGGCAGGGCTGTGGGTTTTGCCCTTCTTTTCTGTTCTGTTTTGTTTATCCCAGTCAGGTCTCTCTGTATTTCCCAGGGGACCTTCAAAGACTTCAGGAGGCCTGGTCGATGAAAGCCGGGAATCCGAATGGAGACTTTATGCAGCAACGATCTTCGGGGGCATGCCGGGAGATCGGGCTATGCTTTTCATCCCGCCGCATGGATGATATTCCCGTGAGCGCGAGAATCTGCGACCAAATTGGGGCGAGGGGCATATAGCGCTGAAACACTTGGCAAATTCGAATGGTTCCCGGTATAATCGGCCGAGTCAGAAAATCAGAGAAGAGAAGGGGAGAGAGATGGAAAGAGAAATGGAAAGAGAAATGCGGGATATGAATGGCCTGACGGAGGCGGAGTACATGGCCAACTACAATCCGGACAACTGGCGGAAGCCCTCCGTTACGGCGGATGTGGTCATCGTCAATGAACTGGGGGAGGTTCTGCTCGTCCGGCGCGGAGGACACCCTTTTATCGGGCTTTGGGCGATTCCCGGCGGCTTCAGCTCTTACGGGGAAAGGATTGAGGAGACCGCCGCCCGGGAGCTTCTGGAGGAAACCAACCTTTCCGGCATCTCTCTCAGGATCATTGGCGTCTATTCAAAGCCAGGGCGGGATCCTCGAGACTGGACGATGACCGCAGCCTACCTTGGGCGCGTACATAAATCGGATGTGAAGCCAAAAGCGGGGGACGACGCCGCGAAAGCGGCCTGGTGGAAGATCGATCCGGAAATGCGGACCCTCCGATCGGAAGAAACCCTTCTTCATTTTGAAGACCTGGCCTTTGACCACAATGACATCCTGGACGATGTGCTGAAGATGCTGTGAGAAGGCCAAAGAGCCGTTTTTTTCGTGAGCGAATGGTTCCCGCTATCGACAGAAAACAGGCAGTCGACTGTCGACCGTGCGCATGAAGCATAGGGAGATCCGCGGCTGGATCAGACTGAAAGCGAAACATAGAAGATGGAGAAGATAGAGGAGATAGAGGAGATAGAGGGGATAGAGGAGAAACAGGAGATACAGAACGGGTGATTGGCCGCTGACGAAATAATAACAGGGGGATCTTCGGATCCCCCTGTTATTATTTCCAGGCTTTTTTGTTCCCTGACGCAAAGATTTTCTCTACATCCGGGGCAGTATTTCTGGTAAGATAAAGACGTGGATAAAGATCGAATCACAAGCTGATGCGGCAGTCTCAGCAAAGCTCGGGAAAGGATCCAGCCTGCCCGAGAGCGTTTTGTTTTTCGTTCAGCGCCCTCTATCAGGATCTCTGAAAAGGCAAAGCTCCGTGAAGAGCAAAGGAGGACTATCATGGATGCAAAGGGGACTATTTACAGGCTGATCTCCCCACTTCTGATTTTGATTACAGGGGTCTCCATCAGCTTCATCCTCATCCAGTACTCCGGCACCCTCCGGGAGACAAAGGATGACGTCCTCTACGAGGAGGAGACTTTTGTCCCGGAGCATCATTTTCTGTTTCTGTCCTCCTACGCGCCGAGCCATGTGAATTACACGAATCAGCAGAAGGGCATGCTCTCGGCGCTCTACCCAGAGCACATCTCCCTGGACACATATTTCATGTATACCAAGGAGTATGATGATACCGAGCATTTAAGCTACTTTTATGAGCTTCTGAAGTACCGGGTTGAGCATGTCAAGTACCGCTACGATGCCGTCCTCATCGGGGACGATGCCGCGCTCTGTTTTGCCTGGCAATACGGGGAGACGCTGTTCCCGGAGATTCCACTGGTCTTTTTCGGGATCAACGACGCGGACCTGGCAAGGTCCGCGAAAGAAGGGGATCCCCGAATCACTGGTTTCATCGAGAACAGCTTCATGGACAGTACAATCGACATCGCGACCCGTCTGCTCCCGGAGGCGGACCAGATCTATGCCCTGAACGACAGCACGGTGACAGGAGAAGGGTCAGGCAAGGAGTTTATGGCGCTGGCCGCCTCCTACCCGGACTATCGCTTTGAGGAGATCAATGTCGGGCTGCTGTCGTATGAGGAACTGTGCCAGAAACTCGAAGATCTGGATGACCGGGCCATCCTTCTCTACCTGAACGGATATCGGGACAAAACGGGGCAGTACTACAACATCGCGCAGACTTGCGAGATTCTCCGGACCTATGCCCACGTCCCGGTCTTTCGGAACTACATCGGTGGAAACGGAATGGGGATTCTGGGCGGATGTATCTATGACATGGAGAGTGTGGCAGCTCAGGCCGCGGCGCTTGCGGCACGGGCGGTGAAAGGGGAGGAGGAGATCCGGGACGTCCCCGTCGCCAGCTCCACCAGGGGAAGAGCTGTTTTTGACTATCAGATGATGCGGAAGTACGGGCTGGATTTTTCATCCCTGCCCAAGGACACTTTATATCTGAACCGTCCGATGAATGTCTTCCGGGAATATGGCAGTGTGATCTTCCCGGGGATTGTGGTGTTTTTCTGCCTGCTGTGTCTGTACCTCTACACCCTTTATCGGGCCGCTCAGCTGGAACGGTCCCGGGAGGCACTTCTTTACACCACAGAACACGATGGACTCACCGGCCTTGTCAACCGCCGGACTGTGATCCGGCGCCTGGAGGAGCAGCTGGACAGGAACGCCCCCTACACCATCGCGCTTGTTGACTTTGACAACTTCAAACTGATTAACGAGTTCTACGGACATGATCAGGGGGACCTTTTCCTTCAGGGAAGCGCAAAGAGCCTCGAAATGTACAGGGAGAAGCAGGGAAATTTCTGCTCGATTGCCCGCTACGGCGGGGATGAGTTTCTGGTCTGTTTTCAGGGCATGCATCTTGATACGGAGAGTGCGGAGATCACAGAGCTCAAGAGACTTCTCAGCTTACCCATGGAGATTCCCGGCTCCGGCTTTGTTCGAACCAACGTCTGTGTCGGGATCGCCGAGTCGGAGACAGGTGCCTCGCCGGAGACCATCATCCGCCATTCAGAGATGGCGCTCAACGAAGCCAAGATGAGCGGCAGGAACACCGCCTCCCTCTACGACGCTCACCTGAAAAAGACGCTGGATGCGCAGAACCAGGTGAAGCAGAAGGTGGACGAAGCCCTGGAGAAGGGAGGCTTCATGATGGTCTACCAGCCGCAGATTGATCTGAAAAGCGGGAAGGTCTGCGGAATTGAAGCTTTGGCCCGGATCCGGGATGACATCATTTCCCCGGCGGTATTTATCCCGGTGGCGGAGAGAAACGGCCTCATCCGGCAGCTGGGCCGGGTGATTACAGAGCTTGTGATTAAGCAGATCGCCAGATGGCGGGATGAGGGGATGCAGATCCTCCCGGTTTCCATCAACTACTCCAGCCGCCAGATTTTCGATACCGGCTACCTGAACTATCTCTCCGGCCTCCTTCAGGCTTACCAGCTGCCGGCAAGCAGCATCCGCATGGAACTCACCGAGAGCTTCTTTCTGAGCAACAGCACGGAGACCCAGACCTTTTTCAGAGAACTGGACCATCTGGGCGTCAGGGTCCACATGGACGACTTCGGCACAGGCTACTCATCCATGTCCTACCTCTCCTATATCCCGGCAGAGGCGGTCAAGCTGGACAGATCTCTGATTAATACCTATGTCAGGCGGGAAGGTGAGAATGAATTCATCCGCGATATCATTGTCCTTCTGCATGATCTGGGGAAGACTGTGATCGCGGAGGGCGTTGAGCAGGCATGGCAGCGGGATATTCTTCGCCGATGCTCCTGCGATGTGATTCAGGGATATTATTACTCGAAGCCGCTGCCAGCGGAGAACATACCCGCCTGCATTCAGAGGTTTGCCTGATTCTTTGGAGAAATGCCCGAGATGGGCCAAAAAACAGATAAAGAAAAAGTAAAATCTACATAAAATAGTAAAAGTGAAAAGCAAAAAGTACAGAGGATTCCGCAAAAGAACTGCAATCAGAACAGAAAAAGCGGCAGGATATGCTTCTGCAGAGGAAGTGGGAGCTGTGATATACTGAAGGAACAAACATTTTTTTCGGAAGACAGGAGGAACGACATGACATACGAAGAATTGCTGGCAGCAGTAAAGTCCGCGGCAGGAAAGGCGGATGGCAGCTCTGTGAAGAAGCACCTGGCAGTACAGTTTAACATCGAGGGGGACGCGGCCGGAACCTTCTACCTGGAGGTCAGGGACGGGAAGATCATGGTTGAGCCTTATGACTACAAGGACCGTGATATCCTTGTCACATGCAAGGCAGAAACCCTCCTGGGCATCCTTGCAGGGAAGACAGATGTCATTGGTGCCTATCTGACAAGAAAGCTCAAGGCTGAGGGGGATCTTGGCCGGGCAAA
>CADBUA010000235.1 GCA_902797665.1 uncultured Lachnospiraceae bacterium
GATGGCCTTCCACATGGAACACCTGTAATCAAGGTAGGTTCACCCCCACTCGCGTGGGGAAGATGCATTGAAAGCGGTGAACGTGACGTTCTCCGGGGGTTCACCCCCACTCGCGTGGGGAAGATAGGCTATGGCGATCGTGGCGAGCGTCGCCACGAGGTTCACCCCCACTCGCGTGGGGAAGATCTCTTTTTCCTCTCTCAGAATCTCCCGGAGTAGGGTTCACCCCCACTCGCGTGGGGAAGATAGTAGTGTTTATGCGGGCTCCCAGCCCAAAACCCAGAGAAATCGTCACAAAAACAGAAGCCTCCAGCCCTGACCACCCTATTGTGTGATCACATCATATATTCTATTACATGTGTAGCAATCATCAAGCGCTCTATGCTTTTCATCTATATGAATATTCAATTTTTCTGCGACCGAATCCATCTTGTAAGAGCTCATTTCAGGATATGCTCTTTTAACCATTCGAAGTACATCTCTGGATTTTCTGAATGGGTAAATTCCACTGCATCTTTTACATTCATACGAAAGTATTTTCTCATCAAAGTCACGAATATTATATCCAATTACCAAACGGCTCCCGATAAAAATCCGGAGTTTCTCCACTGCTTCTCTGAGATCAATTCCTTTTTCAACCATTTCATCGGTGATTCCTGTGAGTTTCTGTATGTCTGCGGGCACTGGGATATCCTGCCGGATGATCTCTGACATCGACTGAGTCACTTTGTTATCCTGAATAAGAATAGCTCCAATCTCAAGGATACGGTCATGCCTCACATCGAGTCCAGTTGTTTCAAGATCCAGAACAACATATTCTTCCTGCGCTTTGACCTGTGGAATCTCTGTACTGCCAGATTCCGTCTGATCTACCTTCTGGATGGTCGGATGCAGCATTACTTTGAACCCGTCAAGATCTACAGGTACCCACGTTGTATTCCATACGCGAAAGTCGTATCCCTGTTCGGTATCCGTATTGATGACCATCACTGCCCGTCCATGCGTACAGTTATCACAGACCCTTTGCCACAGGCCGTCTCTCACTTTTGCCGATACATTTCCCACATACACTCCGGTCGAGATCTCACACAGATACTTTGTCAGATATCCTCGAAGTTTCATAGGGCAGTCAGAGAGACTGATGACGATCATCCGTAGTTTTTCCCTCCCTCTACCCGCCGGGTGAAGTCAAGCCATAACGCATTGCGTCCATCCGGATTTTCAGAGTGTTCAGCCTTTCCGAAAATCGTTTCCAAGTCATGCCAGATCAATCCAGGAAAACGCTGGTCCTTCATGATATCGCGCATTCTCCTGCGAACCCTGCTTTCCAGCTCATCTTCTCCTTCTGCCGTCACTTGAAAAGCAACAGGAAATGAAGTCTTCTCCTTGTACAGATCCGCGATATCAAGAACCAAAGATCTGTCCATCCCAGTATGAACCAAGCCAAGTCCCGGAGAGAGGCCCATTGCGAAGATTACAGCCCAGCAAATTCCATACAGGCAGGCGTTCGCACAGGATAGCGCGTTCTGAAGTGGATCATTTCCGGCATAGTCTTTTTGATCGTATCGTCTGCCAGTCCATTCAACACCGTACTCCTCAGAGAGTTCCCGGTACCGTGCGGTTACTCTCCGTCCTTCTTTTCCAAGCAGCTGCTTCATGGAGCACCAGGAAATATCTTCATCCGGGTAGCGGAGATGATACATGGTCTTTGCCGCTTTCAGTCTCTCCCCTGGATTGGAAACCACATAAGCCTGTCGGAGAAGCAGGTCCGCATTTCCGGAGAGCGGAGTGCCATGGGCATAGAACCGCACTCCCCGCTCTCCCACCCATACAATGGAAAGCTTTGCCTCTGCAGCGCATTCTATCGCTCTATGTGTCACTGTGGTTCCAGGCCCAAGCATCAGTACTGTGAATGCGGCAGCTGGTATGTCGATGACTCCTTTCTGATTCACTGCCCTGACAGCCCCATCATCCCGCTCTAGTCTGCAGTCCTCCAGATAGACAAAAGAGATCCGGTCGGCGATCCTTGGAAGTTCGAATCTTTCAGGCGGTGCCATTCCGTTCAGTTTTGTAGTCTGTCCCATTGCTGATTCTCCTAAAGGTATCACAGACGCATCACTGTCATCAGACCACAGCCAAAGGCCTTCTCATGGCCAAGGCCCTTTCTGAGCAGTTCTTTTGCCGCAGATTCATTGGTGACCTGGCAAATCCCTTCCCAGGTCACAGACAAAAAGCTGATTTTACGTCCATCTGATGGAATCTCCACCATTCGGTGCTCAACCATCTCCAGAGAGTGGATGACAAAGCCATGTTTTGAAAGCCGGCCGGTGAGCCAGCCATCTGCATCTCCATGACGCGCCCTGCCTGTGATCACCATAGGCACTCTTTTCCTCTGTACCTTCTGTGTCGGATTGGCGGTAATCCGAAAGCGATACACTCCATCATCCCGCACTCCATCGACATAGGCATCATAGGGCATCGTGGAAGCTGCTGCATCTGAACGCCCAAACAACCGTGTCAGTGACGAGAGATCTGGCTTATCTCTACTGAGGATCAGAAGATTCATCCCGCTTCCAACTTTGTCAACCCTCCACAGCGCATGTTGTCTTTCTCCGGAAAAACAGCTTTCGACGGCGCCATGGAACCTCGACGGTCTTGCCATGGCCTTTGCCGTCTCTGTTTTTCTGGGATCAAGATTCACCCGGCTGAGATACATCTCCTCCTCCTTTCCGCTCTACCATGCGCCCGGCATACTCCCTGCTTTCGAAGGAAAAAGAGACCGGGACATCACGCACCATCATCCCTTTGTCCGACTCAAGGAGAAGAACTCCAGCGCCAAAAGGAAGCTTCCTCACATTGTGGTCATATGGATCGTCCTGGATGGCTTGAGTAAGAGCCTCTTCCAACGGCTTTTCGACGATTCCAACCACCAGCGGCTGTGTCACGGGACAGCCCCTACGCCCGAGATAAAGCGGGTATGCCGGATGCTGGAGATCCCATGAGAGCTTCTCAGCTAAGTCCTTATCGCAATCGATTCCGCAGAAAAAGATCGCGTCTTCAATGTAGCCCTTCCAGAAAAAATAGCGTTCATTGTCATTCGCGCCTTTGTACTCAAGTTTCCCCTTCACTGCAGTCTGTGTATCGCGCCGGAAAATCCCTGGACGTCTTATTCCAACACCAAAAGGAAGTGATGCGAGATCAGACAGATCATCTGCCCGGCTTCTCCCCTGCGCTGCGGCAATTAGACCGATCACGCCTGATTTCGAGGGATACTCTCCGGACTCTCGATCTTTCAGTTTGGATCTGATTCCCCAGGACTGCATCGGTCCAGCAAGCCTAAGAAGCAGAACTGCCATTGATGATCCCTCCGATTCTTTCTTCCACTGCATCAAGCAGTCCCTTGAGGTCAAGCCCTTCTCCAAGCTCGTACCGCTCAAGCGGGCTGCCATACAACTGGCATATCAACTCCTCATACTTCTTCAGAGCAAGGACAGAACCGTCCCGGTACCCTTCACCATTGTTCTTGATCGGCCGCTCGAAGGCAGGGACAAGGTTGACCGGCATATCCTCCCGAAGCGTAACAAGCGCATAGAAGGGCTGTGTGTAATTCCCATAGGCATTTACAGATCCCGTCGGCATGGAGAGGAGGAATGCCTCGATGAAATTCCTCGCGATCTCGCCTGCATGCTCCCGGTCAAGGCGAATCAGCTCACTCTTCTCTCCAAGGTTGAGAGAAGAATAACGGTACAGGGTAGAAGAGCTGAAAGACTTGGAGCTGATATGTGCCGCGCCACTGTTTTCCTCTTCGTCCCCACTGTCATTAAAGTCCTCGACGGCAGTGAAGTAATCGTACTGAACGCGCGTCTCATGGGTCGAGATCGCATGGGCCACCTGGGCGGCAGCATCCACATTCAGGCTGGGGTTATCTGCATACATGCGTCCGAAGAGAAGGATGTCAGCACTGAAAGCAGAGTTCACCGCCTGTGTGAGCAGCTTCAGGAATGCCTTGTCTCCTTTCTCTGCCTTCTTCGGGTCACTTTCGATGAGTCTCGCCAGGGCACGGATCTGATCCATCGACATGAAGGCAATGGCATTATTCTTCGGATTTTCAGACTTTACAGCCTTCAGGTCTACCATCACTTTCTTTGAGAGCTTCTCAGCCTCTGCGGCATCAATCTTTCCACCCGCAACGAGTTCTTTGGAAAGAAGATCCACCAGTCTTCTTGTCCGGACCCCGATTTCTGTCCCATGGTCAAAAAACCAAAGACGCATGGCATGCTTCCAGGCCTGTGAGCTTACTCTCGCCCGCTGAACGCCTCCGTAAATGCAGTTCTTCGGCGTTCCCACGTCGTCACGGTTTACGCAGCTCGGCGGCAGCACTTGCAGTACATGTACGTCCATAAACAATCTCTTTTCAGGCATCGCTTCTTCCTCCTATACAATAATTACTGAAAAAATATGTTTTTCTCAACTTTATTTACTATGATATTATATAACCATTCCGTTCATATATACCTGTGATTATATATAGTGTGTAATGTGACTAAAATCATTTTGAATATAAGATACGAATACGCATATATATTATATAAATTCAGTTTAATATCAAGGAGTTTGTTTGAATCGACGAATCAATTCAATTTTTTGTCTTTTCCTTCCTGGCGGCGTTTGCGGCATCGCTTTCCCAGCGGCGAATTACGCGAAGCCGATCCTGATCCCAGACAGCAAGATCAGAGGAAAGTCTCAC
>CADBUA010000236.1 GCA_902797665.1 uncultured Lachnospiraceae bacterium
ATCTGAGAGATCTGAGGAAACTGGAGATTTGGGGTACACTGGGATTTTCTGAATCACGGTATTTCCCTGTCCGCATGTTTACGTGAAGGCTTGGAATGCCCAGCTTAAAGCGGATCTCTGCTTTGAATGCGTCAAGGCGGCGCGCAGGCAGCTGCTGTCCGTCAGCATCCGGCAAGGATCTGATGAATACTGATGGATACAGTTCCAGCTGTCCATGGAGAAGGGCAGGTTCATGCGCATCGGGCTTTTGCTCTGTGCTTCATCGTCCATTTTGGCCTTCACTGTTAAGCCTTTGCCCGCTCGTTTTTTTCGGATTCTTACGCTCGAGGGTATTTCCGTAAAATGATTTGTTCCTTCAGGGCTTTGTTCTTTCAGGCTTACCGCTTTCCCTTTTGGGACCTTCGTTTATCGAGCCTGATCTTCCCTCAACCCTTCAGCCTTTCCCCTCTTCCATCAATCCTACCAGGTCCTACGCATTCATCCATGTCTTTGCCACGGATCTGGGCAAAGCATTCAAGACAGTTACGCAGGAGCAGCCACATGTGGAATGACAGGATCGCTCTCCTACTTGAGGAGCGGAAAAAGCACGAGGAGGCCGGGGGCCAGGCCCGCATCAGGCGGCAGAAAGCCCGCGGAAAAATGACCGCCACAGAGCGGATTGAATACCTTCTGGATGAAGGTTCCTTTCAGGAACTGAACGCCCTGAGATCCACCGATCTCTCCGCCTCCCCCATTGGATCCCGGGGCAGTTTTCCCGGAGATGGGGTTCTCTGCGGATGGGGAACCATCGATGGCAGATCCGTCTGCGTCGCGGCTGACGACTTCACAGTCATCGGCGGGACGATGGGCGCTGTACACGCCAGGAAGATCACAGCCCTCCAGGATCTGGCCCTTCGCAGGCGAGTCCCGATCATCTTTTTAAACGATTCGGGCGGAGCCCGAATCGAGGAGGGCATCAATTCCCTCACCGGCTATGGAGAGATGTTTCGAAGACATGTAAAGAGTTCCGGTGTGATCCCCCAGATCTGCGCGATCCTGGGGCCTTGTTCTGGCGGAGCCTGTTATAGCCCTGCCCTTTCCGACTTTATCTTTTGTGTCAGAGATAGCTCCAATCTCTTCATCACCGGCCCCGATGTGGTTGAATCCGTCCTGGGCAGGCGCCCGGAGCTGGAAGAGCTGGGCGGGGCAGAGATGCACGCGCAGAAAAGCGGTGTCGCCCATCTGCTCTATGACGATGAGAAGAGCTGCCTTTCTGGCATCCGTACCCTGCTCTCCTTTCTGCCAGCCAGCTGCTTCGAAAATCCTCCGGAAATAGGCAGCCAATCAGGCAAAGAAGCAAAAGAAGGAATCAGAGAAAGAGAAAGAGAAATAGACCTGGAAGAAAAAGTGGAGAGGGAAAGCACAGGATTGGGGAACGGAAGAGCTGTCAGTCAGCCCGACAGACTGCCTGACAGAAAAGAGTCCTCCCTCTCCCTTAGAAAGCGTCTCCTCTCGATTGTGCCGGACAATCCCCGTCAGACCTATGACATGCACAGCCTGATCCGGGAGATTCTGGACCCGCTTCCCTGCTTTGAGATCCAGGAGGCTTTCGCCAGGAATGTGATAATCCTTTTCGGCGTTCTGGACGGCCAGGTCATTGGTGTGGTCGCCAACAATCCCGCCGTCATGGGAGGCTCCCTTGACGTGGACGCCTCAGACAAGATCGCGCGTTTTGT
Organism: uncultured Lachnospiraceae bacterium; assembly: GCA_902797665.1. GTDB lineage: Bacteria > Bacillota > Clostridia > Lachnospirales > Lachnospiraceae > Porcincola. The sequence goes on from CADBUA010000236.1 coordinate 1,716, forward strand.
TCGCTTCTGCGATTCCTTCCACATCCCTCTGCTCACCCTGGTGGATGTACCCGCCTTCCTGCCAGGAACCGAACAGGAGCAGAAAGGGATCATCCGCCACGGAGCAAAGATCCTTTACGCCTTCTCAGAGGCCTCTGTCCCCCGCATCAGCCTGATTGTGCGGAAAGCTTACGGCGGAGCCTACATCGCCATGGACTCCAAGCCACTCGGCTCTGACTTCGTCTACGCCTGGCCAATCGCCGAAATCGCGGTCATGGGGCCGGACGGTGCCGTGCGGATCCTGCACAGAAAAGAGCTCCAGGCATCAGAGGATAAAGCTGCACTGGAAGCCTCCTTTCGGAAGGAGTACGAGGAGATCTTCCTCAACCCGGACATCGCCAGGGACCAGGGCTACGTGGATGATGTGATTCTCCCAGAGGAGACGCGGGAGCGCCTGATCGCTTCCTTTGCCTTCCTCGGATCAGACCCTGCCCCGGGTTTCCGGCACGGCAACATTCCGCTATAGAGCTTCCCCAGCTGGGGCCCCTGCCCCGGCATACAGGAGTTTTGACATGATATTTTCTACCTATCGTTTTATCTTTCTCTTTCTGCCTGTGACCTTTTTCGGCTACTTTCTTCTTGCCAGGTTCAGATATCTGACCCTGGCAAAGATCTGGCTGATCCTGATGTCCTTCGTCTTCTACTACGCGGGAAGCCCTGCTTTTTTTCCTTTCTTTCTCGCTTCCGTCTTCGGAAACTACCTCTGCGGTACTTCGATGATAAAGCTTGCGGGAGAGCAGAAGGTCCAGAGAAAGCTCCTTCTTCTTGCCGGGATCCTGGGGAACTGCGCGCTTCTCGGCTATTATAAGTATACGGACTTTTTCATCAGCAACTGGAACTTCTTTACTGGGGCCTCCCTCCCGCTGAAGCACATCGTGCTTCCCATCGGGATCTCCTTCTTCACCTTCCAGCTGATCGCTTTTCTGGTGGACTGCTACCGCATGGAGTGTGAGCAGTATGACATCGTCAACTACCTTCTTTTCATCACCTTCTTCCCGCAGCTCATCGTGGGGCCCATCGTCCACCACGCGGAGGTGGTCCCCCAATTTGAACAGGAGCAGAATCTGACCCTGGTCCCTGACCATGTGGCATTGGGTCTTTTTCTCTTTGCCATTGGATGCAGCAAAAAGCTGCTGTTCGCAGATCCTCTGACGACTTACGCGCAG
>CADBUA010000237.1 GCA_902797665.1 uncultured Lachnospiraceae bacterium
ATGTTTTTCGTATGTTTTTCGTATGATTTTCGTACCTGCTATGCCGCAGGCGCCTTCAGGTACGAGGTCGGGCAGTTACTGTTATCCTATTATTCTGTCATTCTGTTGTTTTATTATTTTATCGTTCTATCGTTATCCTGCCATTATACCGTTTTGTTCTTATTTTTATTAGTATTTTGCATATATTTATATAAGTATGCAAGTTAATGCTTATGTGTATATTCATGTGGGTGTTCATGTGAGTATTCATGTATTGTGAATTTCAAAGGGCAGCCGCGTGACGCGGCTGCCCCATTCACGCCTGACAGCGAAATACGTTCCTTCTCTCAGGACTTCTTGTTGCGGTTTCTCAGGAAGTCAACAAAGACCGCGCCAAGAATGACGATCCCCTTCACCACATACTGCCAGAAGGAGTTGACATTCATCAGATTCAGACCATTGTTCAGAAAGCCGATGATCAGAGCGCCAATGATCGTACCGCCGATCTTGCCGGAGCCGCCGGCCATGGAGGTTCCTCCGACAACCGTTGCCGCGATGGCATCCATCTCAGCTCCTTCTCCCGCGGTCGGCTGTCCGGAATACATGCGGGAGGCCAGAACCACACCCGCAAGTCCTGCCATGAGTCCGGAGTAGCTGTGGATCAGGAACTTGACCTTCTTGACATCGATTCCAGAGAACTCCGCAGCCTGCACATTTCCGCCGACCGCGTAGATATGCCGTCCCAGGCGGGTCTTGTTCATGATGATTCCCGTGATGATCAGGACAACTGCCATGATGATGACCGGGGTCGGGACGATGCCGACATGTCCCGCGCCGACAAACTTCCACTCATCGGTCATAACGCGGACTGGCGATCCCCCGGTATAGACATAGGCAAAGCCCTTCGCGATGTTCATGGTAGCCAGGGTGACAATGAAAGCCGGGATCGTCGTCCGAGAGATCACAAGGCCGTTGAACATCCCGACCAGGAGACCGATGCCCATGCCGATGATGAGGGCGATGGGGAGCGGCATGTTCAGATGCACCACCATGCCAGCCTCGATGCAGCCTGCCAGGGCGATGATGGAACCGACCGAAAGATCAATGCCGCCCAGAATGATGACCATCGTCATGCCGCACGCCAGAAACATGTTTGTGGAAATCTGGCGCAGAACGTTGAAAAAGTTCTGGCTGGAGACGAAAGCCCTGTGTGTGGACGGAAGCAGCGCCAGGGCGCCGCAGAGAACGATCAGCGCGGCAAGAATACCGGCATTCTCTTTAAAGTAATTTTTTACACCTTTCATGGATATGCTCCTCCCTTAAGACGCAGCCAGCTTCATGATGCTTTCCTGGGACACTTCATCGTGTTTCAGGCATCCCGTCACAAGACCTTCCGCAAACACATAAACCCGGTCGGACATGTTGATGATCTCCGGAAGCTCCGATGAGACCATCAGAATTGTCATGCCCTGCTTGGCAAGTTGATTCATGATCGTGTAGATCTCTGATTTCGCGCCGACATCGACCCCTCGGGTCGGCTCATCCAGGATCAGAATCTTTGGCTGTGTTGCCAGCCAACGCCCGATCAGAACCTTCTGCTGGTTGCCGCCTGAGAGGTTCCCGATCCGCTGTTCATGGGTCGGCGTCTTGATCGACAGCATATCGATGTACTTCTGAGTGATCTCCTCCTCCTTCTTCGCGTCCACGCGCATCTTGCCGATGAAGGATTTGAGAACCTCTATGGTCATGTTGTAGCGAACGCTCTGGGAAAGATACAGACCGTCCTTCTTCCGGTCCTCCGGGACAAGGGCAATGCCCGATGCGAGGGCATCCAGCGGAGTGTGGATCTGCACTTCCTTCCCCTCCACGAAGATCTGCCCTTTTATATGCCCGGAGAGGCCGAAGATCGCCTGCATGGTCTCAGACCGCCCGGCGCCCACAAGGCCCGCGAAACCGACGATCTCTCCTTTTCTCGCCTCGAAGGAGACATCCCTTACCATATCCCCATCGGACAGATGCTGGACCTTCAGGACCTCGTCTCCGCCTTCCAAAAAGTCCCTGGTATAATAACTTGTCAGGGTACGGCCGACCATCATTGCGATCAGTTCGTCGTTCGAGGTCTCCTTCACAACACGCGTCCCGACATAACCGCCATCCCGCATGACCGTGACACGGTCACAGATCTCCTGCAGTTCGCTCATCTTATGTGAGATATAGATGATTCCGACTCCCTCCTCGGTGAGGGTCCTCATGATCTTGAACAGATGCTCAACTTCCTTGTCTGAGATCGAGGAGGTCGGTTCATCCATCACCAGAATCCTGGAATGGTAGGAGATTGCCTTGACAATCTCGACCATCTGCTGCTGGGCAATCGAGAGGTTTACCAGAAGCTCCGACGCCTGCACATGCATGTCGTACTCGTCGAGAAGCTTCTGCGCTTCCGTCTCCATGGCCCTGTGATTGACAAACTTTCCCTTCATGACCTCCCGCCCGAGAAAGATGTTCTCGGCCACTGTCATGTAGGGCACCAGAACCAGTTCCTGGTGAATGATCGCAATCCCATTGCGCTGCGCGCTTGTGACACTGTGAATATCTGCTTTCTCCCCATTGATGTAGATATCCCCTGCATCCGGGTGATAGATGCCGCCCAGCACTTTGATCAGCGTGGACTTCCCGGCACCGTTCTCCCCGAGAAGAGCGTGAACCTCCCCCGCCTTGAGATCGAAGCTGACATCATCCAGCGCTTTGACACCGGGGAACGTCTTTGTGATGTGTTCCATCCGCAGCAGGATTTTCTCTTCTGCCAACGCTTGTCACCATCCTTTCCAAAAAAGGCAGCTGTCCAGTCGCAAGCACCTGGGAGCTACGAGGCTGGGCGCAGGCTCCTGTCGCCGCATCGAAAGTGCGCCCGGCCTTTTCTTCTCAGCTGAATTACCAAACTTTGCGCGGCAAGCGCGAAAAGTGGGCTGGACAGTCACAAAAGATCAAGAGAAAACCCGTCGCAAAAAGGCGGCGGGTTTTCTCCCTCATTTACAGGCTGCCATCCTCCCGCCCGCGTCCGCTCTTCCGGGCGCATCCCAGGCTATGCGATGACCGCAACTGAAGCTTTATTTCATTACTGCCATCCATCCGTGCCGTAGTCAGCAACGTTGTCCGGTGTGATCAGGAAGGTCTCTACCGGATATCTGAACTGAACTTCCTTGCCTTCCATGATATCGTACATGATCTCAACAGCCTTGTCCGCGATGGAGATCGGGGACTGCGCACCGGTCGCGCGGAGCAGAGAACCTTCCTTGCTCATCTCAGCCTTGAAATCCGGAGATCCATCGACGCCGTAGATCAGAACATTCTTCAGGCCAAAGCCCTCAGCGGAGGCCAGGATGCCGAGTGCGGTCGGATCGTTTCCACCAAAGATTGCAACTACATCCGGATGTGCCTGAAGCAGGTCATCACAGATCGTCTGTGCTTCCTGAAGGTTGCCCTTCGCATCCTGCTGCGCAACGATGTTGAAGCCATGGCCTTCGATCGCATCCAGGAAACCATTGGTTCTGTCCACGACAGAATTCATGGTCGGGGAATCCAGGACGATAATGTCGCCGCCGTCCGGGCACTGTGCAACCAGATCCTCGCCGCAGACCTTGCCGGCATTGTAGTTATCAGAGCCGGTGTAAGCAACGATGTAGTCTTCCTTGTCCGCTACCTCTGTGTCGAAGTTGACGATCGGGATGCCCGCATCCTTGACCTGGTCAAGAGCCGGGATAATGCCCTCTGCCTCAGCCGGGTTGACAAAATAGCCGTCGGGCTGCTGCGCGATGGCATCTTCCATCTGTGAGATCTGTCTGGTGACATCATTGGCAGGATCAGAGCTGATCAGGGTGTCGCCATTTTCAGCCAGCTTCGCGCGGATCTCATCCTCGATGGTGACGAAGAAGGGGTTGGAGCCATCCATGCAGGTATAGGCGAAGACATATCCGCCTTCCGGTCTCTCCTTTGCGTAGGCACTTGTGTCGACCGTGATAGCGGTCTCATCAACAGCCTCCGCTTCGGTCTCGCCGGCAAAAGCGGAAAGGCCGAAAGACGCGACCATCGTCAGGCTCATGATCCCTGCAATCAATGCTTTCCTCATCTCAATACCTCCTCATAATACGATTATTCTTTTCGCAGGTTTCCCTGCAGTCCGCCTGAATGGTAGCACGTTTAAATGTGTTTAGCAAGCCATTCTTCCAAGCCTTCCTTTGCCCCGTGATCTGCCCAGTGCGCAATTCCTGATTGGTTTTTTGCTGCCTGTCCAGCCGCAGGCTCCCGTACAGCTGCGCGGATCAGCGCGGGATCGGGCCCTGTTTTCTCTTTCTCTTTGTCTTTGTCTTTGTCTTTTTTTGTTTTTGCCTCTTTTCTCTTTTATCTAATTATATTTATTCTTTTGACATTGTCAATTACCATATATCCTTATCTATTTCAAAATCTCATCTCATTTAATCTCTATCTTTTTCTCTTTCTCTTCCTATTTCTGCTCCTGTTCCTGTTCTGCTTCCTTCATGCACGCTTTCTCTGCCCGTTCAAAAACAGAGGCAACACTCTCGCCGCCGTCATACCTGGCCATGCCGAAGTCGATGCAGACCTTGCCGGATTTCATGTTTTCATCGTTTGTCTCTTCCAGCTTCCGGGCCCGATCATCGAGCTGTTCATAGTCTGTCCCTTCGGCAATCACCGCAAAAAGATTACCAGCCACCCGGAAGACCGGGCTGTGTCTGAAGACTTCGCAGATGATGCCGCAGGCGTCCTGGATCAGCTGATTGCCCGCTTCCCAGCCCTTGTCCTCATTGACCCATTCCAGGCCCCGGGCGCGGCAGAGAACAATCGCATACTGGACAGTCTTCTGTTTTTTCAGCATCTCCGCCATACTTTTATATGCGGTCCTGTCCCGCACTCCGGTCAGCGTATCCAGACTTGCCTTACTCCTGGCGTGCGCCAGCTTTCGTTCATAATCCTGCTCATGTCTGACCTGTGCATCGATATCATTCACCCCGATAATCAACACCTGCTCCGACTCTTCCTTCACCATGACTGCCTTGAGGCTCATATACCGGGGCTGTCCATTCAGGAGCAGCCTGTAGTTGAAGGAGTACAGACTCTCCTTCCGGAGATGTTCCAGAATGTTCTCCTTCTGAATGAGTGCCTGAAACTTTGGCAGATCCTCCGGATAGATCAGGCGCTCACCCTGTTTCTGCGATGTGCCGAAGAAATCATCGCCCTCCGTCGGCACACCAAGTCCCGCATACTCACTGCTGGCGCGATATTCCATATAGTACCCCGTCTCAGGGTTGATGGTGTAAATACAGATGAAGCCCTGAGTGAGCGCGATGACACGCGAATAGATGGTCTTCTCCGCCTGAATGCGGGACAAAGTTTCCTTTTCCCTCATCTGGGCGTCTACGTCGCTGACCCCGAAGATGATATGGTAGGGGTCTCCCATGAGGCGCACAGCCTTCATATCGACGTACCTGGGCTTATCTCCCTGCATCAGACGGTAGTTCAGACTGAATCTTCCCTCCTGGTTCAAAGACCTTAAGACATTCTCCTTGGTGAAGGCCTTGATGAAAGTCTCCTGGTCCTCCTTGTACAGACGCAGACGAGCTTCTTTCTGCGCTGTGGAGAAAAAGTCTTTGCCGTGCCGCTCCATGATCAGGTCTTCCATATCAGAATCAGGACTGTACTCAACATACTGTTCCGTATCCACATGAACATCGAAAAGATTGACATAATCCACTGCAAGCGCCCTGGCCATCTCCCCGTAGCTGGCCCCGACATCGTCACCCGCCCGGACGACAGCCAGCACCGCCACAGCAACCGCCGCGGTTCCCGTGACCGGATTGACCGCCACGCGGCGGATGAGGATATGCGCCAGCGTATTCTCGTTCCCTTTCTCATCCAGGATCATGCGGCCGCCATCCCGTCCGCACCTGACCACGGTCTTGAGAAAGGCCGCCGCAGGTCTCCCGGAAAGATTCCCGCAGTCAATCTCCTCCGTATCATAGTGCATCGCCATGGTGCGGTGCATGAATTCCCGGAAAGAGCGATTGCAGCGGTTATACCTGGCCCGCGTCCCATTGACCTCCATGATACACATGGGCAGTGTATTGAAATACTGTTCCAGCGACTTATCGTCCTCCTTGGCGATGGCCGTCAGATCATAGAGGTTAATCCGGCCGATCGAAGCGTAGTATCCCGATTCTTCCGGATTTTCAAACTCAAGGGTGATCTCCTTCCCAAGCATCTTGAGAATCTGATGGAAGGGAAGCGGTTTTCCATAGTAGTAACCCTGAATCCTGGTGCAGCCAATCTCCTTCAGGAACTCCACCTGCTCCGCCTTCTCCACACCCTCGCACACGGTTTCCGTGCCCAGGGCAATGGCCATATTCATAAGCTCGGTCAGGATGATCCTGCTCTCATCCCCCTCTTCAAAACGCTCCATAAAGCGCATATCAAACTTGATCAGGTCAAAGTGGATCTGCTGCAGCACATCCAGAGAGGAATAGCCGCTGCCAAAGTCGTCCATCCAGACCGGGAAGCCCAGCTGGCGGAAGCGTTCTACCTGCCCCTTCATAAAATCGAAGTTGCCGCCGATCACGCTCTCCGTGATCTCAATGGTGATCATGGAACGCTCAAAGCCTGCATCGTCCACCCTGCGCCGGATCTCTTCCACCACATCGCAGCTCTCAAAGTCCATGCGGGACAGGTTGATGGACTGGGGCACCAGATAGAAACCTGACTCCACCTGCTTCTTCATCTTTTCCAGAACCTGATCCACCACATAGAGATCAAGCTTGTAGATCAGTTTGGACTCCTCCAGGGCGGGGATAAACTCCGCCGGGGACAAAAAGCCCAGGACTGGGTCAATCCAGCGCGCCAGCGCTTCTTCATCGCAGACCTTGCCGTTCGCTGTGCGGACGATGGGCTGATAGTAGACCTGGACCCACCCCTCCTGAAGGGCCTGGTCCAGGTTGTGGATGACGTGAAGAATCATCTCCGCCTTCCGGAGCATGGTCTCGTCATACCATGTCACACTGGAACCAAACTCGCCCATCTTCTGATCCGCGGCGTACTTGGCCCGGTCGTAGGCAATGTTGACATCCACTCGCTCCAGCGCATTGGGATAAATCCCGATGCGGAGGTGAAGACTCTGACCATCCACGACAGTTTCGTATTTTCTGAGGATCTCATCAGTCTCCCTGTCGATGGAATCCTCCGTAGAAACCGCGGCAAAGTGGTCGCCTCCAAAGCGGCAGATCCGATCGGATGGAAACGCTTCCTGCAGAATCCCGGCGAAGGTCAGGATGACTCTGTCTCCCATGTCAAAGCCAAGCTGCCTGTTAATATTTCCCAGGTTTACAATGTTAAAATGCACTATTACAGGTTTCTGGCCTTCCTTCAGCATTTTTTCCCGTGCCTCACGGGCCAGCCGGAAGAAATGGCGCATATTCGGAAGGCCGGTCAGCTTATCGAAGTAAAGCTGATGGTTCAGATCCTCTATGTAGCAGCGGATCTGATCCCTCATCACTGTAAAGGCACCGGTGAGAGTCCCGATTTCATCCTGTCCCTGATAATTCAGGTCCACATCATAGTTGGCATCCGCCAGCTTCTGGGAGGCCGCGGTAAGCTGTTTCAAGGGTTCCGTCACCACCCGCATGATGAACAGGAGCATAACAGCAAAAAGCGTAACGATGATCACCGATATGATCAGGATGGCTCTGATCAGCCTTGTCCAGGGAGCCTTGATCTCATTGGTGGGGGCAATACTGATCAGCTTCATGCCATTTTTGAAGGTGGAGAAGGCCAGCTGACGTTCCCCTCCTTCTGCCTGGTAACGGATCATCTCCTCCCCGCTGCTTCCCCGCTGAAGGATCTCCGCCTGGACACTGATTCCCAGCTCATCCAGGCTGCCGCCGATGGGAAGATCCGGGTGGTAAATCACCTGACCGTCGGCGGCCACCAGGCAGACATATCCTGTTTCATAGACACGAATGTCTTCAATCTGTGCCACCAGAGTGGAGCATGGAATATCCATCCCCATAACGCCGATGAGCATCCCCGCCTTGTAAACCGGTACGAAGTAGGAGCAGACCCAGTTTCCCTGGTCCGCAAGGGAGTTATAGGGGCCGACCCAGGCCGGACGGCCCCGGTGGACCGCGGCCTCATACCAGGTCCCGTGCAGAGAATCCGTAGGGATGAGGTGCTGCACATCCAGGGGCGGTTGCTCAACAAAGCCGGTTTTTCCAACCTTCATATAGAAAAAGCCAAGCTCGCTCTGGCTGATCTCAGGATTTATACAGTAAAAATATGCCGTGACTCCCTGTGTATAGTCTGCTACACCAGAAAAAAAGTCCTGTATCTTTGAACAGTATGTCTTAAGATATGCATCCAGTTCTTCGATCTGCTCCTTCGTCTGAACAGCTTTCTCCTCCCCGGCACTGATTGCCCCGCACTCTACCAGAAAGACAGGGTCCAGGGTGTCAATCGCGATGTTGGCGGCGATCTCCACAGACTGCTCGATGTTCTCAAAGTATTTTTCCAGGATCTTCTGTGTGTCAGAATCAATCAGTTTCATCATCTCCACGGAGTTCCGGTCTGTCTCGTTCTGAATGATCAGAAAGCTTGCCACAAAGACAGACAGAATGCTCAGGAGAATCGCCGTGATCGTGATGGCTGTGACCTTTACGCGGATCGAACGCATTTTCTTTCCCTCCATCTATCCGTCTATCCGTCTATCCATCCTGCCCGATCTTTACGGACTGTCCTCTTCCAGGTACATCACTCGATACATGTTTTTCACCGACCCATTCCAGGAGGCTGTGATCCCACGGAGACGCTCGGAAGTGACATAGTAGCGCATTCTGGAATACAGGGGGATCCAGGCGCAGTCCTCCTGAACAATGATCCGTTCCAGCTCTCTGTATTCCTGGATTCTTTCCTCCGGATCCATGATGGTCCTGGCCCGGCGCACCCGCCGCATGACATCCTCCCTGGGATAGCAGAGACTGCGGAAGGTGGTGTTTTCCCTGTTGCCGAAAAAAGTATAGATGAAGTTGTCAGGGTCATTGAAGTCCGCTGTCCAGAGGGCCGTATAGCAGGCCAGCCTGCCACTTTTCCTCAGCCGCATGAACTGGCTCTCACTGATCACGTCAATCGTTGAGCGAATGCCAATCTTCTCCCACATGGAAGTGGCCAGTCGGAGGACCGACAGTTCCCATCGGGTCGAGGCGGAATTGACACTGATGGTGAGGTCAAAGCCATCCGGAAACCCCGCCTCAGAGAGAAGCTTCTTCGCCTCGTCGGGATCAAAGGGGATTTCCGGCTTGTCCGGGTCAAAGCCATAAAGGCCATGGGGATAAATCCCGTTCTCTACATAGCCCCGCCCCCCATAGACCGCAGTCAGAAGTACGGCGCGGTTCAGCGAGAGCTGCATGGCCCTGCGCACTCTGACATCGTTGAGCGGTTCGATGGACTCATTCAAGGCGATATAGGTGATGCCGATTCTCGGAACGTGGAACAGGCGTTTCTGATAGATGTCTCCGTGAATAAAAAACTCAGCTGTGTTGCCCACCTCATCCAGATCCAGCACATCAATCTCCCCGTTCTCGAACATCCTGCGGATCTCCTTGGAATCGGTGATAAAGCGGAGGTCCAGACCGTCGCAGCGAGGAGCCCCATCAAAACAGTTCTCGTTCTTTTTCAGCAGCATGCCCTCCCCCGGTGTCCATTTCTGAAGGATGAAGGAACCCGTTCCGATGGTAGAATCCACATCCTGCCCGAAGCGGTCGCCGGCTTTCTCCATCGTCTCCTTGTCCAGGATGGAAGCCCCCGGCATGGACAGACAGGCCAGAAAGGCCTGGAAAGGATGCTCCAGGGTGATGGTGAAATCCAGATCAGACAGAATTTCAAAGCCTTTCAGTTCCTTTGTCTCGCCCTTTTCCAGCGCGGCAGCGCCCAGAATCCCATCCACGATGTCCCGGTTGCAGGAGGCGGGATGGGTCAGAAGGCGGGTAAAGGTGTACTTCACATCCTCGGATGTCAGCGCTGAGCCGTTGCTGAAAGTTACCTGATCGCGAAGATGAAAGGTGTAGACTTTTCCGTCCTCGGAGATCTCCCAGGACTTTGCCAGAGACGGTTCAATCTCCACCTCCCCGCTCTTTCCGGTGTCCATCTCCACCAGGCGGTTGAACACGTTCTGGGCGATGGTATAGTGGATGGATGTGCACTGGAAATCCACCGTATCAGGCTCATCCTCCACGGCAACCAGATAACTCTGGGATTCCAGACTGTTTTGCTCCGGCCTCTCTCTGTTTCGGGGCGCGCAGGATGAAAGCGCCAGCATCAGCAGTATCGTAAAAGACAAAAGGCTGATTGTGCGTATATGCTTGATCGTACCTTTCACGTTAGCCTCCTCCTGAATTGGCTCCTGACCGAAAAGACCGTTTCTCTCAAATCCATCCCGGAAAGCATCGCGGCATACTCGCTGCGGGCACAGTCTTCCACCCCGGCGCCTGGCAGATCCGAATGCTTCCCGCTGTCAATCCCGGGGCACGTCATGAAGAATGCGCCGCTCCCTCCCTCTTATGCTGCCTGAGGATGTTTTCAATGGGCTCGGGTTTTGCAAAGTAAAATCCCTGAACCATGCCACAGTCGATCTCCTGCAGGAAGCGGAACTGTTCCTCGGTCTCCACGCCCTCTGCCAGAGTGGGCACGTCCATCTGCCCGCACATATCCACAATGGACTTCATGATGATGCGGTTGACTCCCCGCTTCTCATCCAGATGGCGTACCAGGTCCATATCAAACTTGATCCTGTCCACGTCATACTGGCTGAACACATTCAAAGAGGAGTATCCTGCACCGAAGTCATCGATCCAGATCTGATAGCCGCTCTCTCGGATTCTGCTCAGCTGGCTCGTAAAGTGGGCGGTCCCCTGTGCCAGATCCTGTTCTGTGATCTCCACAATGAGCCGGTCTCTGGAGAGATCGTAGCGCTCCATGAGCCGGTTCAGTTCCTCTGTCACATTGATGTAGTCGAAGTCCTGGGCGGAAAAGTTGATGGAGACCGATATTTCCTGAAGGTCCGTCCCCGCCCTCTGTTCGAATTCCCTGAGGATCTGCTCCACCATATACAGATCCAGCTTGTGCAGGAGGTGATACTGGGAGAGGACCGGAATGAACTGTCCGGGTGAAATGATGCCGCGCTCCGGGTCCACCCATCTCGCCAATGCCTCCATGGAGGCAGGTTTCTGGCTCTTTGTGTCATAGATGATCTGGTAGAAGACCTTGATCCAGCCTTTGGATAAGGCTTCCTCCACATGCTGGACAATGTACTGCTTCATCCAGAACTCATTGTCCTCCTCGATGGAGTACTGCCGCCAGATGACATTCAGATCATTTCCGATCTTCTTCAGGGTATTTCTGGCCCGGCCGATTCCCTCCAGCACATAGGTCTCAGGCTCCAGGCTGACAATGGCGCACTGAATCCCTGGGGTCTTGCCATAAGCCGCCTTTTTGACTTTCTCATTGACCTCATGAAGAACCTTGTCGATGTCCGGCCGCTTCCGGTCAATCACTATAAAGTGATCGCCCTCCCCACGACCCACCAGTGCCTCCGGAAAAGCCTCGGAGAGAATCCTGGCGGTCTGTCTCAAAAGCTCATCCCCTTTGGAATGCCCATACTGGTTGTTATACTGAACCATGGATCGGATATCAAAATACAGGATGGTCGCTGTCTCACCGGCAGCCCTGAGCCTTCTGGCAAACTCGTCAGAAAAAGCTTTCATGTAATTCAGGCTGGCGATTCCAGTAATCTCGTCCTTGTAGAATTGTTCCTTCTGCAGCTGCCCGTAGACCTGCATCCCGGTCTGGAGGCTGTGCACCCTGCCCACCAGACTCCTGATTTCATCCTCCTTCGAGAGAATTCTTTCCTCCGTATGCTCCCCGCTTTCCGTCGAAGAGGCGCCGGCGCTCTCCAGCAGCTGATTCACACTGTTCTGCAGGCTTTGAAGTTCCAGGTCCAGTTCCCCAAAGCTTTTCCGGACACTGTGATTGATCAGGAAGACGACCACGCCGCCCAGAAGGACAGACAGAAGGGTCACCAGGGCGATGGAATAAATGTGCTGGCGGATTTTTGCCTGATACCTGTCCGCATTGAAATCGATGCCGACAATGCCTCCCACCTCCCCGATGCTGTCAAAGACCGGGCAGTAGGCGCTGTAATAGCTTCCCCAGCGGTCTGCCACCGCCTGATCATCCACGCTGGGAATGCCGGATCCCGCCTGCACCAGGGCATCCGTCAAAACGATTTCCTCTCCGAAGAGCGCCGGTTCGACAGGGTCCGGATCAACCGTAAAGATGTATCTGCCCTCGCCGGCCTGCCTGACCACATAAATGAATTCAATATCTTCATTGTCCATGAATGCAGTCAGTTCATCTGCGATGTCCTGAACTGCCTCGCTGCCCTCATCTTCCTCTGTGAGTGCCCCCAGGACATCTCCATCCAGAAGACGGGATGCCGTCTTGACAATGTCGAGCATATCCGAGTTGATCAGGGATTTCATAGCCATGTCAGACTGGTAAAGAATGACCAGACCAAGTACGATATTCCCCGCCAGCATCAGAAGGCCAAACGCGAGCACATACCTTCTTGTGAAGCTCAGTTTTCTGCTCTGTGTTCCCAAAATCATTGCCTCCTCTATCCCCCGCTCTGGATGCGCTGGATCCTCCGGATGCGCTGTCTATAGAAAACCGCACATACCGGGAAACAGAGGAAACATCCAAATGCGGAGACGGGCTCTCACCGCGCGTGATCATCCGATCGCCGATTCCCGGCCTCACAGATCTTTTGCGCGGG
>CADBUA010000238.1 GCA_902797665.1 uncultured Lachnospiraceae bacterium
CATGATCAAACAAGTCCTGAACAGTATAACGCGATGAATTCCATCTGGCAATCATCCTTGAACTGGAGAAATCCATTGAATATATTTATAATTTGAGATTATGAGAGCCCGTATAACAGGAATCCGCATTTCACGGCGGAACAGATCTGCGAGAGCGTATCAGCAGCTCTATAGCCGAGGCTTCTGCCATGGCAGAGGATGGGTTACAGGAGCGCCCTGAGGCGCATATGGCCGTATGAACCTGTGTAAATCAGCTGATGTGAGCCTCAGAAATCCGGAGGATATGCCAGACGCATCTCCTTTAGAGCTATTTCAAGCGACGATTTCGGCATTCAGGATCCCAGAAAGATCCATGCTGCCCAGTCGCAGGCGCCTTCAGGCATTTTGCCGGGCGCAGGAGCCTGTCGCCGCATTCAAAGTGCAAACGGCCTTTGCTTTTAAACTGTATGACTTCGCTTGGCGACAAGCGGCCAGAGCGGACTGGACAGTTATGATCCCTGTTCGCTTTTCCCGGGAGAGAATCATGCCTGAACAAAAACGAAAGATCGGTCAGATGATCTGGGTCCTCCTGTTCTTCTGCCTCCCGGCTTATCTCACCGGCTGCGCAGCCTTTTCCGCGGACGAGACACGTTACATTCAGCTTGTCGTGGAGGAAGGCCCCGGATACCATATAGATGGCCGCATCTATCAGATCCCCGCGGGAACAGAGCTCTCTTTTCTGGTAACGCCCCTGGATGGATGGTCTGTAACGGGCTGTGACTATGAGGGGGCTGTCCTTGAAACAGTGGAGGGGGGCAGCGTCCGGATTACCCTGCCGGATCTAAGATATAGCACCGCTGTGGCGGTTCTGGCCCGGCAGAATCCTTTCGAACTCAACTGCTATCTGGACGATATCACAGAAGCGGCTCTGACGCGCTCCCTACCGGCATCACACCTCCGGGTCAATACGCCATCCGGATCAGACGGGATATCTTTGATCTCGGAGGATGGAAAAAGGCTCCTCGCGGGATGGAATACCAGGCCGAACGGGACAGGAGAGAAGATCGGGCTGGGATCCAGGGTTCTGGCAGAGGAGGGAAAGCCGCTTTCTCTTTACGGAGACTATAGAGAGGTCAGTCCGGCATCGGACTTTCTCTTTGAGAAGGAGCCTTCAGGCTCTGTTACCATCACCGGATACCGGGGGCAGGATGAAGACCTGGTCATCCCACCGTATCTTGGGGAGGGGGAAGTGACAGCAATCGGACGCTCTGCCTTTTCCGGCGCCCCCTCAAAAACTGTTCTGCTGCCGCCCACCCTCAAAAGAGTCGGGTTTCACGCATTTTTCGAGGCGGCGCTGGAGGAACTGACCTTCTATGACAGCCTGAGCGAGATCACAGACTATGCCTTTGAAAACTGCCATGCCCTTCACACAATCAGGATCCAGGCGGTGCGACCGCCAGTCTTCAGTGGATCCTACTTCGACAGCTTTCCCGATAAGATGGACCGTCTCCGGCTTTTGGAAAGGCAGGCGAAGATCGTTCTTTTTTCCGGCTCCTCCACGCGCTTTGGCTATGACTCGGCCAGGATCGATGAGGCCTTTCCGGGTCTTTCCGTTGTCAACATGGGCGTCTTCGCCTACAGCAACGCCCTTCCTCAGTTTGATCTGATTCTCAGATTCATGGGAGAAGGCGACATTCTGGTGCACACACCGGAGTTTGATGCCAAAGACCGCCAGTTTGTTGTGACAAATGCGATGGATCCTTCCTTTTTCTCCATGATTGAGTCGGATTTTGATCTATTGCAGCTTTTGGACTATCAGGACTATGGCGGCCTTCTTTCTGCTTTCTCTAGCTGGCAGAAACTCCGCTTTGGCATGAAAGCAGGGGACTATTCGGAGAGCCCCAGCGCTTATGATGAAAATCATGAGCCCGTCTCCACCCCCTCCTACAATGAATACGGAGATTATATTCTCTACCGGAGGGGCGGGGTGGACGATGCCCCGATCTATGACCTGCCGGTGGACTATTTCCCAGAGGCTTTTCCCAAAGCCCGCTACCTGGATCCCATCAACGCTCTTTACCAGCGCTTTCTGGACAAGGGAGTCCGGGTCTTCTTCGCTTATGCCCCGCGCAATGGAGCTGCCCTCTCGGAGAAGAGTACACCCGAGGCGAGAGCGGCGCTGGATACTTACCTCAGGCAGAATCTGAAGGCCTCTGTGCTCTCTGGCCTGGAGGAATCCCTCTATCCCGGACGGTATCTCAGCGGCACTGACAACCACCTGTCCACCGAAGGCGTCCAGATCCGCACCGCGCGTTTCATCCGGGATCTGAAGAAGGCCCTGGAGTCATAAAGCCATAAGACCATAAAGCAATAAATCAATAAAAATAAAATAATAAAATCAAAATAAAATATCCAGAGAAGAAATAATGAAATGAGAAGATGAATCAATGAAACAATGAAACGATGAATCAATAAAAATATAAATAAGACGATTAATTGATAAAGAAATATATCAATTAAATCACGCCACCCAGCACTTTGCAAAACAAACGGACTCCTGCTATCGCAGGCCCAGAAGCCAAAGGGGCCTGAATCGAAAGATCCCTGGTATCTTCAGGCCTGTCCGTCTTCAAAAGGAGCTGTGCATGAACTTTACTTCCCTTTTGTATCTGCCCCTTCTTTTTCTTGCAAGTGCCCTGTATCCCCGCCTGAAAAGCCAGAAGAGGACAGGATTTCTTCTGGCCTCCAGCTGGTCTTTTTTCTTCATTCAGAGTCCAGGAAGTTTTCTGATTCTGTTTTTTGTCAGCCTGATCAGTTTTTATGCCGGGCTGAAGATGGGATGCTCCAAGGAGAGCGGCAAGGGCTTTGAACTTCCAGGCCCCCGGGGAAAGCCTGGGGAGATGGCTCAGGATGGAAGAAGAAAGAGCTGGCTGATTTTCAGCCTCCTTTTCACCCTGACTCTTCTTGGGATCTTCAAATACAGCGGCCTTTTCCTTCCGGCGGGCATTTCATTCTATACCTTTCAGGCTTTGGCCTATTCCATCGATGTCTATCGGGGAGATCTGGCGCCGGAACGGAGCTTTCTCCGCTATGCGCTCTTTCTGGCCTTTTTTCCACAGCTGGTAGCAGGACCCATTGAGCGGCCAAATGATCTGATGGTGCAGCTAGGCGGAGACCGCGTCCCCAGTTTTCCGGACTTTCAAATCGGGGGATACCGGATCCTGAGAGGCTATATGAAGAAGATCATCGTCGCAGATGGGATCGCTCCGCTGGTTGATCGCCTCTTTTCCGGATCCATGACGGGGCTCTCTGTCATGAAAAGCCATGCTGCGGGCCCTCTTTTCACAGGCCCTCAGGTCTTTGCCGCAGGACTTCTGTTTGCCCTCCAGATCTATGCGGATTTTTCCGGCTACACAGATATCGCGGTGGGATCTGCCCGCCTTTTCGGGATCTGCCTTCACGAAAACTTTGATCGTCCATACCTGGCAAGGGGCTTTCGCGACTTCTGGCACCGCTGGCACATGACGCTTTCCCGTTGGCTGAACGACTATCTCTACATTCCCCTGGGAGGAAGCCGGAAAGGCAGCCTCCGCACAGTCCTGAACACGCTTCTCGTCTTTGCCGCCAGCGGCATATGGCATGGGAGGGGCCTTCATTATCTTGTCTGGGGTCTTTTCCACGGGGGAATGGTCCTGGCGGAGCGCGCGCTGGAGGGGCTTTCTCATAAAAGGGTCAGAACGCTGGGGATGCCCTTTTCGCTGATCACCTATCTGGGCGTATCGATGCTCTGGATTCTGTTTCGATCGGAGTCCCTATCCGCCGCTTTTTGCATGTATGGGGCACTGCTTTCAGGCTGGAGACAGGGGCCTCTCTTTCTCCGGGCGCTTTTTCTGGAGAAAGGCAGCCTGGCTGTCCGGGCGGGTCTTGCTTATCTGCTCCTTTTTCTGGCGGGGCAGGACAGGACCGCGGAAGGAGAGAAGGCAGGGAGAGGCTGGCATGTGAGAAGGGGAGAAAGAGAAGAAGAAAAAAAGACGCAGGAAAAGGGGAAGCTGAGAAGTGACAGCGGGAAAACAACTGCCATGAGGGAATGCATCAGGCTTCTATCAGGCTATGGACTCTTTCTCCTGATCCTGTACAGCCTTTTCCTGAACTTCAGGGAAGGTGCAGGTACACCCTTTCTCTATTTTCAGTTTTAGGATCCGAAAGCGGGAGAGCGATCCTGAAGGAGAAAAGCGATCCTGAGGGAGAAAACAGAAGGAACTGTCCAGTTCACTTTGTACTGAGCGAGGTCATACATTTCAAAAGCAAAGTTTTTCTGGATGTTCTTTGATTGCAGAAATCATAATAACCATATCATGAAACAATATCATATATTTAGCTTTTAAATGATGATCATGCAGTCAAACATAGA
>CADBUA010000239.1 GCA_902797665.1 uncultured Lachnospiraceae bacterium
CCCTCCCATGAAGTGTATAGAAGAAAGGGAAGGCGGAGAGAATCTGCCTGACATTGTTTGAGCAGATTTCAGATCCTGCGGCGAAAGACGATGGATTCTGAGGGCTCTTCTGGGAGATGGACCTTTTCAAGGAATAAACCGGGAAACGCTTTCTGGAGAGCAATGTAAAGTACAGGTACAAACGCAAGTACAAGTATAGCACAGTACAATACAATACAGTACAATACAATACAGTATAGTATAGTATAGTATAGTATAGTATAGTCTGACTGAAGCTCCCGTCTGAAAAAGACAGGTCCCCTGATGCGATGCGCAGTCCATCGCGCCAGGGGACCTTTTGCTCTTTGCTTAGCCTACGAGAGGATCCAGACTCCAGACTGACGTAGGCGTATCTTCGCCCTCTGCATTTGCTGCGCCAAGTCAGATACAAGGGCATCTCTTGGCCGCGCGTATCAGGACGAGGAGGGAAGATTCTGAATCAGGGAGAGCAGTTTTTGGATGATGATATCCCACTGATAATTCTCTTCAACATAGAGAGGACCGTTTTTTCGCATCTCCGAGATCTCAGGCCGCTCTGAGAGCAGGAATTCTGTCGTGAATTCAAATTCCTCAAAGGACTCATAGTAGAGACCGGCGTTGCTGCGGATGCAGTGTCCTCTGAGAACATCGCTTTTCCCGTTTACCAGCACCGGAACGCAAAGGCTCATGGCCTCCAGGACAACAATGGAAAGACTCTCGAAGCGGCTTGGAAGAAGAAGGAAGCGGGCACCTTCAATGCCGGCATACTTGTCCTCCTCAGAGACAAAGCCGAGAGAGCGGATCTCTTCGCACCTGGGGATCGGGATTACGTTCTTTCCCAGGAGAAGCAGCTTCAGCGGACCAGGATGGCGCCTCTTATACTCCCGGAAGTAACGGAACATGATATCACAACCCTTGCCCTCATCGATCCGGCCAACATAGATGATGTAGGGGTCTTTGAGCTTGTATTTCTCACGAAAGACTTCCGGAGAGGGGTGCTTTACGACTTCGACCCCGGCTCCGCCGATCTCGTAAGGGGTCTTTTCAATGTGAAACTTCTGGTTAATGAGCTGGTGCTCTTCTTCTGTGTTATAAAGGATCGCAGAGGCAGATAAGAACTCCTCCTGGACTTTCTGAAAACGCAGGAAGGGTTCATCGTGCGCATCCGGAATAAAGATGGCTTTCTCTCTGACCTGAGGAATCCCATAGACGGAAGGGTAATAGAGGTAGGTGTTGAAGATGAAAGCCTCGTACTGATTCTTCGAAGCGCGGATGGCTTCAATCAGGGCAGGGCAGTAGGGACCCTGTTCCTCAAACCAGAGATCTTCCTCATCGTTTCGGAGCCCACCGTTCAAAAAGCGGAGATTTACAGCGTCGAAGCTGCGGCGTTTCCGCTCGTGCTTTACAGGAAATCGAAAGACATGGACTCCATTCAGAATCTCCTCATCTTTGCGATATTCATTTTTCCATGACATGTAGTCAATGGCCTTGGTGGTAAGGACAGACACCTCATAATGCTTTGTCATCCGCTCCGCCAACTGCCGGCAAAGCAGCTCTGCTCCGCCATTTACTTCCAGCCCATAGCGCTGGACCACAAAACAGATCTTCTTCATTTCTGTATCAATTCCTCGAAATACTGAATGTAATTCCTTGTGATGATAGGCCAGGAAAAGTGCTTTTCCACATAGACTTTTCCGTTCTGCCCCATCTGATTCGAGAGATCCGGGTGGCTTTGAATATAGTTCAGGCATCCCTCGAACTCATGATAGTCATCGTAGTAAAGTCCTCCCTGTGCCTTCTTTGCGAAGTCTTTTGTCACCGCGCATGCGCCGCTGACAAGAACAGGACGGCCTGAGAGCCAGCTTTCCATGATGACGATGGAGAAGCTTTCGTGACTGGAAGGCTGGCAGAGGAGCAGGGCTGCACCATAAGCGTTCTGCTTATCCTCTATGGGGATAAAACCCAGGTCCATGATGGATCCGTTCTCTTTCATATCCCCCGGGATGTCAATGCTGCCGCCTCCGATCAGAACAAGGCTGAGAGGAGAGGGATGCCGTCTCTTATATTCTGAAAAGTAGCGGATCAGGACATCGACATTCTTTCCTGCGTCTTTCCGGCCGGCATAGAGGATAAATGGTTGATGGATCTGATACCTGTCCCGAAACGCTTCCGGATCTGACTTTTCGATCGGATCGACGCCCGCGCCGAGAACGCGCGCATCGACATGGGAAAGGTCATAGAGATTCTTTGCCAGATCCGCTTCAGGCTCCGAGAGAAAGCACATGCCTGCCGCCTTCTGAAAGACCTCTTTCAGGAGGCTTAAATGAGCGTAGCTCTCCTCGTGGAGACAGGGGATCAGGACAGACTTCTCAGGATAAATCTGCATCCCATAATAGGTCGTTCCGAACATGTAGGGAATAAAGGCAAAGAGGTCATACGCTGATCCATGGGATCGCATGTAGCGGTAAAGCGCGGTACTGTTTACCGACTCCTCCAGAAATACGCTTTCTTCTTTTTCAGTCACAGAAAGCCCCTGCATCAGCTTTGCGTTGACCTGGTCAAAGGCCTTTGTATTGCGCTTTCTGACAGGAAACCTTCGAATCGGAAGCCCACCCTCCACACAGAAGCCGGAGGGATAGTAGTTTTTGTTCCAGTCACTTCCAAACTTTTCGACAGTGGTGCAGAGGATTTCAAGATCAAGCCCGGATTTCTGGAGATTCAGGGCGAGAGAACGGAGCTCTGCCTCCGCTCCCCCTGGGATATCCATGGCGAACCATGGAATGACAAAGCCGACTTTCATGACGGGTGAGACCCTCCTTTGGTTCAGACAGTAGGGCAAGGCACAGGCCAAGCACAGGC
>CADBUA010000240.1 GCA_902797665.1 uncultured Lachnospiraceae bacterium
CCTCAATTCTCCTCAATCCATCTGAATGCTTTCACTGAATACCCTGCATGAGAATGACTTAATACGTTTTATAAATATTAATATATATAAGACGGATTCGTACGATTAAGCCGGCATTTTTGTTTGATCAGGCCGGAGGGGGAAAAGCCGGGGAGGATACGGCGAAATGGAGCCTCACCCCGTTTGACGCGGAATCGCTGAGGCCTGAGAGCTGCAGTTGACGAAACAACTTGTTTGAATCATAATTACGACATCCGTTTAAAGGGACGGCCTTTGCTTTTCCGGCAGGACGCCGGATGGTATGAGCTTTTGCAGGAGGTGGCAGCGTAAATGGAAAAGAAAGAGATAAAAATTCTGTTTGTCTCCCGCGGCAATATCCGAAGCGTCATGGCCCAGTACATGTTGCGGGCGATGGTCAGATCCCTCAATAAAGAGGGGGACTTCATGATCGACTCGGCATCTACTTCCTCCGAGGAGGTGGGGTCGCTGATCCACGATTCTGCCAGAAAAGTACTGGAGGAGCAGCATATCGAGATTGGGAATTATGTTGTCCGCAAGATGACCTGGGACGACTATGACCAATTTGACTACCTGATTGGGATGGACGATGAGAACCTGGATGACATGAAGTATATCTGTGGCGCGGATCCGGATGAGAAGATCCGTAAACTCCTGGAGGACCGGGATATTGAGGATCCCTGGTACAGTGAGCGCTATAAGGAGGCTTTCAATGACATTCAGGAAGGTCTGGGGGCATTTCTGAACGAGCTGATCACGAAAGACGCAGTCGGAGGAAGGATATAAATCGACAAAGATCGATATCTGAGCCGCGCGCATCAGCATCTGCGAAAAGTGGCGCGAGCGGGCATTTTCAGAAGAGGCAGACGGACCGCTTTGGTGTTGAAAATCAGGAGAGACGGGCTTGACCGGGCTCTCCTTTTTTCTGCCGAAAGCCCGGTATTCTGTATTTCGGAAAGATTCGCCTGGAGGCTGTTTTTGTCCTTGCGCCGCTTTCTTTTTCGGCTTATACTTTCCACAGCAATCTCAAAAGGAAAGGGAGTGAGCACAGAGTGGATCCTGACAGTAGCACTTATCGACGAAGTCGCGCTGTATGTGCGGACTGTGCAATTGCTCCGAAGCCTTTCCGATCTCCCGAGCGCTCAGGATTGCAGAGAGATGGGAGAGATGAGAGAAAAGGACGAAACAGACAGCCTGCAGGGCTTTCGGAAGAGGTGCTGACCTTTTCCTGAGAATTCTCCTTGGCTTTGTGTTTTCCATTTCTTTGATTCGGTCATGGCGCAGTTTCAGTACGCATGCAGCGAAATCATTCGCGGACGGCTGAAATGGCGCTTTTTTGCGCCCTTTTTTCAGAGAAGGGAGGGCACTCCGATGGAACTGAGAAACGAAGAGTTGAAGGAAAATGATCTGGAGCCCAGAGAGGATGAGAAACTCACCAAGAACAGGCTGCTTCAGCTTATGATGAAGAAGCAGTACAGGGAGATGCGGGAAATCACCACAGAGATGCATCCCGCTGACGTGGCCCAGATCCTGGAAGATCTGGACGAGAACAACCGCCTGGTGGTCTTCCGCCTGCTCCGAAAGGATGTGGCGGCGGAAGCTTTTGCCTATATGTCCGATGAGTCCAGAAACGATCTGGTCGAGGGCTTCTCGGACACAGAAATCGTCTCCACACTGGAGAAGATGAGCCTGGATGATGCCGCGGATATGCTGGAGGACATGCCCGCCAGCGTGGTCAAGCGGATTCTGGCAAAGAGTTCGAGGCAGACCAGAGAGAGTCTGAATCGTCTTCTTCACTACCCGGACTCCTCTGCCGGCTCGATCATGACGCCGGAATACCTGAGGCTCCGCGAGGACTGGACCATCCAGGAAGCCTTTGACTGGATCCGGCAGCACGGGGAAGAGGCCGAGACGGTCTATACCGGCTACGTCGTGGAGCAGAACCGCCTTGTGGGCGTCATCTCCGCCAAGGACCTGATGCTGAATTCCCTGGATACCCAGATCAAGGAAGTCATGGACGACAACGTGATCTCCGTGCAGGTCACGGATGACCAGGAGAATGTCGCCCGTCTGATGCAGCACTACGCTTTCAACGCGATGCCGGTGGTGGATGGTGAGGGAATGCTCGTCGGGATTGTTACCATCGATGACGCTGTCGATGTCCTGACCGAGGAGTCCACCGAGGACATGCAGAAGATGGCTGCGATTATCCCGGAGGATTCCACTGCCACCTATTTTGGCACGACCGTCTGGCAGCACGCGAAGCAGAGAATCCCCTGGCTTCTGATCCTGATGCTCTCGGCGACCTTCACCGGGATGATCACGACGCACTATGAAACCACGTTTGCCGCTTTGCCCCTTTTGGTTTCCTTTATGCCGATGCTGATGGATACCCCCGGTAACTGCGGCAATCAGACCTGCACGCTCATGGTCCGCGGCCTTGCCCTGGGCGAGGTGACGGACAAAGACTTCTTCAAGGTCGTCATGAAGGAGCTGCGCATCGCCATGATCGTCGGCTCGATCCTTGGTGCAGTCAATGGCCTCCGCATCTATCTGATGTACGATGTCTTTGCCGGCGGGCATTACGAGCATGTGATGACCTACGCGATGGTTGTCAGCATTTCCCTCTTCATGGCGGTGATCCTGGCCAAGCTGGTGGGCGGTATGCTGCCCCTGATTGCAAAGAAGTGCGGGGCGGACCCCGCGATTATGGCGACTCCGTTCATAACGACAATCGTCGATGCGGGTTCTCTGGTCATCTACTTCCGGGTGGCGCAGATCCTCTTTGGCAGCACGATTGGATTTTGATCGGGCAGACCCGCCTTAGGAGCTTTCAGGTTTCGGCCATCAGATGCCTTGCATCAAAGAGATAAGGGCATAGGGGGGAGAAATTCGGAGACAGAAAGCGCAGCGAAAAACAGCGACAAGGTAGAATTGACAGATCTGACGGCCTCCCGGAGGGAGGCCGTTTTCCTTTTCCTTTTTGCTTTCGACATCGATTTTCCTGGATTTTCTGAATGAATCCAGACAGATGCTGGATCTTTCAAGGGAAAGATCAGATCTGGAAAGGCGCAGGAAGCTTTGAGGGAGAAGGACAGGCGGAGGAGCCTGCCGCCTGATGAAATGGGTGCCCGCGCTTCCCTTCTGATCTGTACTTTCGCGATCAGAAAAGGGTAGATCTGACTTCAGAATTCGCAGCTGTCCAGGCGCAGGCGCCTTAAGGCATTCGGCCGGGCTGAGGCTCCTGCGCCCGCATTGAAAGTGCGCCAGGCCTTTTCTTCTGAACTGGATTCCCACGCTCGGCGACAAGCGGCCAAAGCGGACTGGACGCTTACAGGAAATTCCAATAGATCTTCAGTGAGAAATATCTGGATTTGCCAAATGTCAGAATGTTATGTGCCCGCTCGCGCCCTTTTGCGGATCCTTACGCTCCAGGCCGATCAGGACCTGAGCAGAGCGCCGGGATTCCCCCGGATCCCTTCCGAAAGGTTGGCGCAAAAAGGCCTGAAACAGGCGCTCCAGGCAGGGGTTTTGCCTTGTTCCGCTTGTTCTGACATGCTAAAATGACCTCACATAAGAGCGAAGACGAAGGTGCTCAATGGGCTTTTTTCAGAGCCTGAGGATCTTGCAAAAAAGCGCATGAAATATCCCCCGGGGTGAGAAGCTGCATGCGTTTACGCGAGCGGGGATCTAGCGCCAGAGCAGTTGACAGATTTGCTGCTGCCTTGTCTGCTTTGCGCACTCTGTGCTGAGCGTGCGAACAAGGAGCAGAAGCGTATTTCAGTAGTTTCCGGTATAGAGTGGGATTGACCTGACCTGACTTCGTCAGGAAAAAAGGCCTACGGCCAGAAAGGAGTGAAATGGACTATCAGGAGAGATACCAGCTGTGGCTCAAGAAGATCCCGGAGGGGGATCCGCTTCATCAGGAGCTTTTGGATCTTTCGGGCAATGACAAGGAGATCCGGGAGCGCTTTTTCCAGGATCTGAAGTTTGGGACAGCTGGGCTCCGCGGAATCGTGGGCGTGGGGACCAACTGCATGAACCGCTACACTGTAGCCAGAGCCAGTCAGGGCATCGCGGACTACATCTGCGAGGCCGGGGAGGAAGCCAAAAGGAAGGGCGTCATCATCGCCCACGACCCGAGGCATTTCTCTAAGGAGTTCTGTGCTTTGGCGGCCTCGATCTATGCCGAAGCCGGCATCAAGGTCTATGTGTTCCCGGATCTCAGGCCGACACCGGAGCTGGCCTACCTGATCCGGAAACTGGGGACGGCCTCCGGAATCAACATCACCGCCAGCCACAACCCCAAGGAGTACAATGGCTACAAGGCTTACTGGGAGGATGGCTGCCAGGTCTCGGCCAGTGTGGCGGACGGTATGACCGCGAAGATTGAGGCGGTGGACTACTTCACGGGCATCCGATATGGGGACTATGAGAAACTGAAGGCAGAGGGCATGATTGAGCTTCTGGGGCCGGAGTATGACCGCTGCTACCTGGACGAGATTGAATCTCTGGCCATTCATTCCGGAGATGAACTCGATCTCTCGATTCCGATCGTCTACACGCCGCTGAACGGAGCGGGGTCGATCCCCTTCCGGACCATGATGCAGGACCGCGGCTTCACCAACTTCCAGATCCCGGAAGAGCAGAAGGACCCGGATCCCGATTTCACCACGGTAGGTTATCCGAACCCGGAGGACCCGAAGGCCTTCCGCCTCTCGGAGGAGCTGGGGAGAAAGACCGGAGCGGAGCTTCTGATGGCCACAGATCCCGACTCGGATCGTTTTGCCGTGGAGCTTCTTAGCGATGACGGGACTTACGTCCCGCTGAACGGGAACCAGACCGGCTACCTCCTGGTCAACTACATCCTGGAAGGGCATAAGGACGCGGGCACGCTGCCGGAACGCGGAGCGATGGTGAAGTCGATTGTGACCTCCACCATGAGCAGCGAGATGGCAGAGGCTTACGGCGTTCGGATGTTCGAAGCCCTGACCGGCTTTAAGAACATCTGCGGCCGGATTCCGGAACTGGAGAAGGAGAACTATCACTACCTCTTCGGCTATGAGGAGTCTGTGGGCTACGCGGCCTGCCCCAATGTCCGGGATAAGGACGGCATCTCCGCCGGCATGCTGGTCGCGGAGGCGGCTGCTTACTATAAAAAGATGGGGAAGACCCTGTTTCAGGTCCTGGAGGAACTGTACCAGAAGTACGGCTACTACGCGGAGTATGAGCCCAATCTGATCCTCAAGGGGATCGAGGGCCAAGAGCGCATCAGCCGCATGATGAGCGCCATCCGGGCCAGCAGCCCCGCAAAGATTGCGGGCTATGCGGTGGAGAAGGTCATCGACTACAAGGACGGCTACGAGGACATCCCGGCCTCCAACGTGCTCCGCTTCTTCCTGGAAGGCGGCAGCTGGTTCGCGGTGCGCCCGTCGGGCACGGAGCCGAAGATCAAGTTCTACTTCTACACGAGGCAGAACTCCCGGGAGGAGGCCCTCCGGGTCAATGGAGCCATCTCCGAAGAGGTGCTGCGGATTGTGAATCAGGTGGAGTAAAGATCTGCCTATGAGATTTCCTTTCAAAAGCCAGGAGCGGATCAGGCTCCTGGCTGTGAAAATGAACTGGGCGGTCACCGCCCTGATCTTTGTCCTGGAGCTTATGATGCTGCTCCTCCTGAAGCTGGGCGGAAAGATCGATCAGCCCATGCTGACCTGCACATTCACCTATCTGATCCTGCCATCGGCACTGAATACGGGGCTCTGCATCGGAGCCTCCCGGATCAGATGCCGCGATCAGGACGCATCTCCAATCCTGACGCTGAGTCTGATCTGCGTACTTGTCTCTGGTATACATTGCCAGTTTCCCCAGCTGCTGATGCTCTTTCTGCTGCCGATCTTCATCTCAGCGCTGTATGGAGAGCGGATTCTTCTGGGGCATGTATCCCTCCTGAGCCTTCTTGGGGTGATACTTGTGCTGTCCCGGCGCCTGACGGATCCTCGCTTTCAGAAGGCTAATGGCTTCCTCCTGGAAGAGACAGCCGTCAGCCTCTTCATCCTTCTCAGCGCATTTTTTCTTGCCCTGAAGCTGCTGGAGATGGCCAGGGAGGAGATGGAGGCGGAGATCGAGGGGAGGCAGCGTGAGAAAGCCGCCCGCATCGGTTTTCAGCTGGTGTCATCCCTGGCCAACACCATTGAGGCCAAGGACCCCTATACCGAAGGACACTCCGGACGGGTCGCCTTTTATGCCCGGGAGATCGCCCGCAGGGCCGGGAAGGGATCGGATTACCGAAACTCGATCTACTACATGGGCCTTCTGCACGACATCGGGAAAATCGGAATCCCCTACAGCATCCTGAACAAGCCGGGAGCGCTTACTTTCGAGGAGTATACCATTATCAAGACCCATCCCCTGGTGGGTTCGGAGATTCTGGCGGACATCACGGAGATGCCCCGCATGCAGGCGGTCGCGAGATCCCATCATGAGCGCTGGGACGGGAAGGGATACCCGGACGGTCTGTCAGGGAAAGACATCCCGGAGGAAGCCCGCATCATCGCCATCGCGGATGCCTATGATGCCATGACCTCCAGGCGGAGCTATCGGCCGGCTCTCTCCCAGAAGAATGCCCGGAATGAGATTATGCGGGGATGCGGCAGTCAGTTTGATCCGGAATTCGCCGCGATCATGCTGAGTATGATTGACGAGGACAAGGGATTTGTCATGCATGGCAGCTCGGACAGAGACATGTTCGGGCTGATGCAGATCCGGGTGCTTCTGAATGAGGATGCCCGGGAGAATGGAGCCTACATGGTCAGCCAGGCAGGCTTTTCGAATATCTATCAGTTTCTCCGGCGCTACGCCAGGAGGAACCACGGAAACATGCAGCTCTGCCTGGTCTCGGTCTCCCGGGCGAAGGGGGACGGCATGATGATGCTGGCATCCTGGATCAGAAAGCACAACGAGGAAGATGAGGCGGTGGAAAAGCTCCGGGAGATCATCGGGGATACGGTCCGCCAGACGGACATCGTCTCCCGGGTGGACATCACCCAGTTTGCGCTGATTCTCACGGACGCGGAGACAGGAAACACGGAGGCGGTTGCCTCCCGGATCCGGGAGCTCTGGGAAAAGACAAAGTTCAGCCAGGAGTATCAGGTTGTTTTCGAAGCGCAGGACATCCTGGACGAGACGAGCCGGGAACTGGTTCGGATCTCCTGAAGCTCTGTCTGGGGGAGGCAGCACATGGCGGAAGTGATTACGGCGGTGGGCGCCGGCGGAAAGACGACCTGCCTGACAGAGCGCGGCAGAGCCGCGCTCAGGATGGGGAAGTCTGTCTGCTTCACGACCAGCACAAAGATCTGGGCGCCCGGGGGCTGGGAGAAGCAGGAAGCCCTTCCGGGTGGGATTCGCCGTATCGCCGTAGAATTTCCGGAGGGGACGATCGATTATATGGGCAGGATCAGCCCTGAAGGAAAACTTCTCGCCCCGCCCATGGAACTCTTGTCAGAGCTTCGATCGCGCTATGCGCTGCTTTTGATTGAGGCAGATGGAAGCCGCTCCATGCCCATGAAAATCCCTTCAGAGTCAGAGCCTGTGCTTCCGGACTTTACGAGTGAGATTGATGTTCTGATGGGTCTTCAGGCAGTGGGCCGGAAGATTGGCGTTGTGTGTCACAGGTTCTGGGAGGCGGATCCTGAACTTGTTTCGGCGATCTCCGGGAAACCCGGGAGGGAGGGGAATCTTCCCGTCACGGAGGAGATGCTTCGAAAGGCCGCGGAGATCTGTTATCTGAAGCCCCTACGTCAGCGCTTTCCCGAAGCAAAGATTCAGCTCATCCTGAATGATCCCCTCCGGCGCTGGCATCTTCAGGGAGGCCAGCGCGTGACGATGGTCCTTCTCGCCTCCGGTTTTTCCAGGCGCTATGGGAGCAACAAACTCCTGAGCCTCTACAAGGGAAAAGCCCTGTATCTCCACGCCCTGGAGAGCCTCCTCCTCGCGCGGGATTCTCTTGCCGGGCCGCGGGGGGAGCGCAGTCTGGGATCTGAGACATCAGGGATCAGGACGGACATCCTTGTGGTGACCCAGTATCCGGAGATCCTGGAGGAGATAAAAAGGAGAAGAGGGGAGGGCCTTCTGGCAGTCCCAAATGCAGAAGCCATGGAAGGAATCTCCGCCTCCATCCGGATTGGGACGAACTGGGCCATGGCAAAGGGAGCTGACGCGGTACTTTTTTTCGCGGCGGACATGCCGGATCTTCCGGGGCAGGAAATCTGCCGCTATCTCCGCCTCTTTTTATCGTCCGGGAAAACATGCGGCTGCATGGAGACGGTCCCCGGGGGAATTTTTACAAATCCCGGTGTGTTTCGCCTGAAAGAAGAGATTCCAGGAGAGCTTCTGTCACTCTCTGGAGATCAGGGAGCTATGGGAATCATCCGGAGGAGGCTCTGGGACACGTACCGATACCAGATCTCTCCGGAGGAGGTCAGAGACATCGACAGGGCCCCCGGGAAGGCAGATTTGCATCCAACATAGGCTTCGACGAAGGGCGGTGAATTTATGGAGCATATGGAAAAACAGACACTGTGCCGAATGATCGACGCAGCGATGCATCGGATTCCGGCAGATCTTGTCATATACAACTGTAAGCTGGTGGATGTCTTCACCGGGACCATCCGTCCGGACTCGATTGCCATCACAGACGGATTTGTCGTCGGCTTCGGGAGCAGTTACCGGGGCCTCAGCGAGATTGACGCCGGCGGCGCCTACGCTGCCCCAGGCCTCATCGACGCGCACATCCATATCGAATCTACCTACACCACGCCTGAGGAATTTGGACGGATGGTGGTTCCCACAGGTACGACAACCGTCATCGCGGATCCGCATGAGATCGTGAATGTCTACGGCCTGAGCGGCCTCAACTACATGATCAGCGCGGCATCCAGGACAGAACTGAGCGTCCGCTACATGATTCCGAGCTGTGTCCCGGCAACTCCCTTTGAGGATGCAGGGGCCATCGTCAATGCCTTTGACATGCAGTGGCCGATGGCGGACCGCCATGTTCCGGGGCTTGGGGAGTTCATGAATGTCCCGGGGATTCTGAACAAAAGCGACGATGAATTGAATAAGCTCCTGGTTGCACTCCGGATGCACAAGGTCATCGACGGTCACTGTCCGGGTCTGTCCGGGGCGGAGCTGAATGCTTACACCGCTGCCGGTGTCTCCACGGATCACGAGTGCACGACGGTGGAGGAGATGCAGGAACGCCTCCGGAGAGGCATGTACATTGAACTTCGGGACGGGTCAGCCTGCAAAGATCTGGAGAACCTGATCGCAGGCATCAGCGCGAAGAACTACAGGCGGCTGCTTCTCTGCTCGGATGACCGGCAGCCAAAAACCATCTTCCAGGAAGGGCACATCGACAGCCACCTGAGAAAGCTGGTGAAGGCCGGCATCGATCCGGTGGATGCCATTGTGATGGGCAGCCTGAACGCGGCAGAGTGCTATAAGCTGGAAGATCGGGGGGCCATCGCGCCCGGAAGGCGAGCGGATATCGTCTTATTCGACAACCTCACGGACTTCAGCGCCAGGATGGTCTTCATCGAAGGGAAGAAGGTCGCCGAGAACCATAAGTATCTGCTCCCCTATGAGAAGGCTTCAACCTTCTCAGTCTGCGGTTCCATGCATATCAAGTCCACGGAGCTTGAGGATTTCAAGATGCATCTCAGGAGCGACAGAGTCAGGGCGATTGAGATCATTCCGGGCGGCATCAGGACAAATGAGGCTCATGTCAGGGTGCAGCGCGACGCGGAAGGAGACTTTGTCTACAACCCGGCGGAAGATATCGTCAAGATCGCGGTCTTTGAGCGCCATCACAACACCGGAAAAGTCGGCCTGGGGTTTTTGAAGGGCTACGGGATCAGGAAGGGGGCGCTGGCTCTCTCCGTGGCGCATGACTCCCACAATGTCATCTGTGTCGGGGTTTCCAATGAGGAGATGCAGGCGGCAGTCCGCGCGCTGATCAACCAGGAGGGCGGTTTTGTCCTGGTCAGAGACGGAAAGGTGATCGCTTCCCTGGCTCTGCCCATCGCTGGACTTATGTCCGATCAGAGCGGGGAGGATGTGGCGAAGCAGCTGAAAATCCTGCATGATGCCGCGCATCAGGAACTGGGTGTCTCTGAAGACGTGGAGCCGGTCATGACGCTTTGTTTCATGTCTCTGATTGTCATTCCAGACCTTAAGATCACTGACCGGGGGCTGTTTGACATGAACAGCTTTCAGTTTGTGCCGCTTGAGCTGGAGGAGAAGGAGTAGAGGCAGGCGTTTTGGCTCCGGCATCTGGCTCCTATCGAAAGACCGGGACCTTATACAGGGAAAGCTTTCAGAAAAAGGCCCGGGAGGGGGCGGGAAAGCCCGCCTCCCGGGCCTTTTCCTTGCAAGGTACCCCTCCCGGGTGTAGACTGAAAAGAACGAAGCCCGGGATTTCGGAAGCCACGGAATGCCCGGCTGTTTTTATACCCGCGAGTGTGAAAATCTGCGGGAAAAGGGGCGCATGCGGGCTGGCGCCGCCCATACATCTGGCGGATCCTGAGGCTTCCCGCTATCTGGCTGTAAGCTTCCATGAAAGTCTCCTCCTGCGGATACAGGACGATCGCATCTGGCTGTGCTCAGAACTTCCAGGCCGCCATGAATGCTTTTGGGTGCAAAGGAGGGCGTATTATGCTGCTTCTGAAAAACGGGACATTGATTTCCCCGGCCGGGAGCCGGGTGGGGGATCTTCTGATTGACGGGGAGAAGATTGTCAGGATCTCGCCCTCGATTGAGTCCGAACCTTCCTGGGAAGTTCTGGATGTGTCCGGAAAACTGATCTTTCCGGGTTTCATCGATCCACACACACACTTTGACCTCCATGTGGCCGGGACGGTGACCGTGGACGGCTTTGCCTCCGGCACGAAGGCGGAGATTGCCGGCGGCACCACGACCGTGATTGACTTCGGAACGGCCTATCCCGGGGAGACCCTGAATGAAGGGCTCGACAACTGGTTCGCCAAGGCGGCGGAAGGCTGCTCCTCAGACTTTGGCTTTCACCAGACCATCACGGAGTGGAATGAGCGAATCTCCGCGGAGATCCCGGACATGATCGAGCGCGGGGCCAGTACCTTCAAGATTTACATGACTTACGACACGAAGATCGATGACTGCAGCATCCTCAAGCTGCTGAAGCGTCTGAAGGAGTGCGGGACAACGACAGGCTGCCATTGTGAGAACAGCGGCCTCATTGACGCGCTCCGGGATGAGTACAGCCAGGATGAGCGGATTCGGAAGGTCAGCTCTCACTATCTGACCCGGCCTGCTGCTGCGGAGGCGGAGGCCATCGGACGCTTCTGTCATCTGGCGGAAATCGCAGAGACGCCTGTCATCGATGTGCACCTGACATGTCTGGAGGGGCTTTTGGAAATCCGCCATGCCAGAGAGCGGGGACAGAAGGTCTACGTGGAGACCTGTCCGCAGTACCTCATGCTGGATGATTCCCGCTATGAGAATCCGGACTTTGACGAGGCGGCAAAGTATGTCTGCGCTCCGCCGCTCCGGAAGAAGGCCGATCAGGAAGCTCTCTGGGCGGCGCTGAGAGACGGAGAGATAGAGACCGTCGCCACGGATCACTGTTCCTTCACGCGAGAGCAGAAGCGTCTGGGGATAGACGACTTCAGAAAGATCCCCGGTGGGATGCCGGGGGCGGAGACGAGAGGCATTGTGATTTACTCGGAGGGAGTCGCGAAGGGACGGATCTCCAGGGAAAAGATGTGTGAGGTCCTCTCGGAAAACCCGGCCCGTCTCTACGGCCTCTACCCGCAGAAGGGAACACTGAGGGAAGGCTCGGATGCGGACCTGGTGATTTTGGACCCTGAGGGAAAGACCATCATCGATCAGAAGACGCAGGTCTCAAAGAGCGACTACGCACCGCTCCAGGGGATGGAGCTCCAGGGCGCCATTGCCCAGGTTTACCTCAGAGGGGAGAAAGTGGCGGAGCATGGCACTGTGCTGAAGGAAGGCCGGGGGAGATATGTGAAGAGAAAGTGCCCGGAGTTTTTCTGAAGCCTGGAAGGAGAATAATTAAGTAATTAAAAACATTGACATTAGTGATTATATGTGTTTGAATATACTCATGAGAGGATACTATTTATGAACACTTCAAATATCACTAATTACAAACCAAAAGATTTTGCTGAATTGTTAGGTGTTTCCGTAAAAACTTTAC